>LBCX01000091.1 GCA_001657575.1 Bacteroidales bacterium Barb4 | reverse complement strand
GGCAGGCTTACGTTTGCGGCATTATTTATAAGAAACAACGTTATGATTGCAACACCCGCTATTTTACGCAGTATTCTCGGACTGAGTGCTATTTCTGCCTCCAATCAAGTGAACGGAGAAACTTCTGAGGCGAAGCTGAAGAACAGTATAAAAATCAACAATCTGAATGTCAGTATCGGCGGCAATCACATTTTGAAGGATGTGAATTTGGAAATACCGGACAACAAGATTACTTGTATTATCGGACCTTCGGGTTGCGGTAAATCCACGTTGTTGAAAACAATCAACCGTCTGATTGATGATAATGAAAATGTGGAAGTGAAAGGTCAGATTTTGGTTGACGGGGAAGATATTTACGGTAAGAAAACGGAAGTTACCCATCTGAGGAAGAGATTGGGTTTGCTTTCGCAACGTCCTACGCCACTGCCGATGTCTATTTTCGACAACATCACTTTCGGCTGTAAAATACACGGGATACGGAAGAAGAAACAGTTGACGCAGATTGTCGAAACCAATTTGCAGGCCGCCGGTCTTTGGGACGAGGTGAAAGACCGTTTACATTCGCCGGCTTCCAGCCTGTCAATCGGGCAGCAACAGCGTTTGTGTCTGGCGAGGGGTTTGGCTATTGAGCCGAAGTTTATTCTGGGCGATGAAGCTACTTCGGCGTTAGACCCTGTTTCAAGCCGGCATATTGAAGATATGTTTGTGAAACTGAAAGAGAAATACGGTGTTATTTTGGTTACCCATACCTTGCGGCAGGCTTTGCGCATTGCCGATTACGTGGTGTTCATCTATTTGGGGAAAATCATTGAAACCGGCACTGCTGATGATTTATTTAATCATCCAAAAGATGACCTGACGAAACAATATTTATCGGGTGTATTCAGTTAATAGCATTTTATTGAACCCCTATAACCCCTAACAGGGTTTCAAACCCTGTTAGGGGTTAATAACGCACTTATCTAAATTGCCATGTACAAACTCCCGGATACCCTGACTGAGGACATTGTCAAGTTGGGCATATTGTCAAAAGATTATCAGGATAAGAAAATAGAGACCGTTCAGTTCAAGGCTTACCGTGTCCCGATGGGGATTTACGAACAGCGGAAGGATGAGGTCTATATGGTACGTATCCGGACAACGGGAGGGGTGATTTATCCGGAACAGTTGCTCCAAGTGATAGACATTGCCCGAAGGCACAAGTCCGACTTGTTGCACATCACTACCCGTCAGGAAATACAGATACAAAATCTGAATTTGGAGGAAGTAGAGCCGATCCTGTATGAATTGCAGGAGATTGGTTTGAGTTCCAAAGGCGGTGGAGGCAATACGGTGCGTAATATATTGGTTTCAGTCAACAGCGGTGTCACGGAGGAAGAAGTGTTTGATACCACTCCCCACGCAATGGCATTGACTACAAAGCTGATTGCCGAGTTTGATTCCTACCTGCTTCCCCGCAAACTGAAAATAGCCTTCTCGTCCAACGACCAACAGATTGACTATGCGGCCATCAACGATTTGGGGCTGATAGCCAAAGTCAAAGACGGAGTGCATGGCTTCAAAGTGTATGCAGGCGGTGGGGGAGGAGCGAAGCCAACCGTTGGCTGGGTGCTTTTCGAGTTTATTCCTGAAAGCGAACTCTTTGCCGTTGCTGAAGCTCTCAAAAAGATGTTTTCAGAACACGGCAACCGTAAAAACAAGCATAAAGCCCGCATCCGCTACATCTTTTATAAATTGGGCGAGGCGGAAACCCTTCGCCTCATCAGAGGATATTACGAAGAGGCGAGAAAAACAACGCCGAAGTATGCGCCGGAAGCCGTTGAGGCAATCCATCCCTTTACCTATACCGTTCCGAAGGATATAACTCCCGATCAAGATTTTTATCCATGGAAAAAACGGTATGCTCTTGCTCAAAAGCAGAAGGGATACAGCAGTGTGCTCGTGCCTTTCACTTCGGGCAATATTCCGTTGGATAACGCTGAATCGGTTGATGCCGTTGAGAAGCTGTTGCATTTTGTTTCCCGCTTTGGGAAAAACACGCTTCGCTTTACACCGGCGCAAAACATCCAGTTGCGCAATATCCCTACGGCAGCTCTTCCCGAACTCCATCTTTTATTGAAAGATATTACGGCGGATATAAAGCATCCTGTGCTGGTAAATACCATCGTTTCCTGTACGGGAGCAGACACCTGCCGTCTCGGCATCGGCTTGTCGAAAGGACTGGCTGCGGCTGTGCGTAGGAAATTGCTGAGCAGTGCGTTGGACTTGGACAAGTTGGCTGATGTGCGTATTCGTATCTCCGGATGCCCCAATTCCTGCGGACAGCAGTTGTGGGCGGATATAGGCTTTTCGGGGAAAGTGTTGCGTAACGACCGCGTCTATCCGGGCTATCAGGTGTATCTGGCGGCAAACCGGAAGGACAAGCCGCATTTGGCGGAAGCCGTCGGCAATATCAGTGCACGGGATATACCTGAGTTTCTGGTTCGATTGTTGGCTTCCTATCTCAAAGTGCAATCCCGCCATGCTTCCCTGACTGATTATTTGGAAAAAAACGGGAAAAAGCGGGCGGTGAAACTGTTGTCGGAATACGCGGAGATACCTTCGTTTGCCGAAGACAAGAACTACTATTTCGATTGGGGTTCAGAGGCATTGTTCAGTGTAGTCAGTCGGGGAGTAGCCGAATGTTCGACTGGATTGTTTGATATGATTGATGTTGATTCAAACACCATCCGGACAAGCCGTGCATTGCTCGAAAAGGAAAAAGACCCTGAAAAGCAAAACAGTCTTTTGTACGACATCCTTTATTCTGCCTCCCGCATGTTGCTCGTTACCCGCGGGGCGGAACCCAAGACAACGCCGGATACATTCAATCTCTTTATCAGTCATTTCATCGAATCCGGTCTTGTGGGAAACAAATACCTCCCCGTTGTTGAGTTGGCGAGGGACAACAAGCAAGCCAATTTTAATTTGCACAAAGAAACCATCCATGCCCTTTCGGACACAGTCATTGAACTGTATAAGAATATGGATGATTCCCTGCAATTCAAAAACGTTTCCTGATACGTAAAACAACGGATTGTCCCGCAGGGACAAAAGATTTCAGCCCAACGTAAAGCGAAGCGGCACGTTGGGTTCAGATAAATACATAACGATAAAGTTCTGAAAGAACGATATAAATAACAAATGATGATTAACAATGTACCGCATAAATTATTCGGTCGTCCTTTCGGGACTTCCTTGGCGATATCGCCATTAACCCCACATTCCGCTTCGCTGCATGTGGGGCTGAAATAGACCGTCCCTACGGGACTTCTTGGAAACATCAGTAACACGACATTACCTTGTAATTAGATTGCTGAATAAAATTTAAATAGTTTCTAAAATAAAATAATTTCAATATGGGAAAAAATCAACATGTCGTGCCTCACGGCGACAATTGGGCTGTAAGAGGTGAAGGAAATAAAAAAGTTACTGTTGTAACAAATACGCAAGAGGATGCAAGAAAGATTGCTCGTGAAATTGCGATTAACCAACAATCGGAAGTTGTTATCCATCGTTCCAATGGACAGATAAGAGATAAGGATAGTTATGGAAATGACCCATTCCCTCCTAAGGGTTAAAAGAAATCTGTACTAAGATATATGATATCCTTTCAGGACAAATTTTATAAACTAATTAAGAGAACGTACTAAAAGAATGAAAAAGATCTTTACACAATCCCTTTTTGTAGCAGTGGCAACGTCTTTCCTGTCACTCAATATTCAGGCGCAAGAGAACAAGGCACTGGAAGACAGAGTTGCCAAAATTGAAGGCATCACTTCCAAACTGCCGAGTATTTCGGGACTTGTCAACGGGCGTTTTGAGTACACCGATGTCGGAGACGGTACCAACAGTTTCGACATCCGCCGTGCCCGTCTTGATTTGAGAGGAAACCTCTCATCAAAGTTTGATTATCGCCTGCAAACGGAACTTGCCGGAACAACCCCCAAGGTATTGGATGCTTTCTTACGCTGGAAACCGAGTAGCTATTTCAATGTGCAGGCAGGGCAGTTCAAATATTCTTTCTCCCTCGAAAATCCCTACAGCCCGACTACGCTTGAAACCATCGAAAACTCTACCGTCATCTCCAAATTAAGCGGTTATTCCGATGAAGCAAAAGTGGGTGCCAACGGACGTGATATAGGTATCGCTTTCTACGGCGGATTTGTAAAGAAGAAAGGCTACAACCTGATTGATTATTCTTTGGGCATTGTAAACGGTAACGGCATCAACAATAAAGATAACAATAAAGGCAAAAATTTTACAGGCATACTGACCGTTAATCCGATCAAGGAACTCGCTCTTGCCGTATCGCATTACAACGGCTCAACGGGCGTAACCAAGAAGGATGCCGACGGCAAGGACTTCATAGACGATGTTGACCGTGTACGTACCGGCTTCGGCGCAAAGTATGACAATAAGACATTACTTGTTCGCGGTGAGTATATCACAGGCAAAACCGACAAAAAGGAAAGCGACGGTTTCTACGTAACAGCCGCCTACTATGTTACGCCCAAAGTGCAGCCGGTGTTGAAATACGATTATTACCGTGCGGATACAGATAAGAAGGATACCCAACTGACCAATTACATCGCCGGCGTTAATTATTATCCGATTAAAAACTTGCGCCTGCAATTGAACTATACCTACAAGACGCAGGAAAGCGCAGCGAAGGATGAAAACCGTATCTCCGCTCAATTACTCGTTACATTCTAATTTTTTCAACAATAAAATAAGGTAAGAAGTTTATGAAAAAGATTGTTTACGTTTTCTTGGCAGGTGTTTTATTAAGTGCCTGCTCCAGCAAGCCGAAGGAAGCAGAAGCTTCGGGTGATGAACTTACGGGAGAAATCCAGCTTTCGGGAGCCTTTGCGCTCTATCCGATGGCAGTAAAATGGACGGAAGAGTTCAAAAAGATCCATCCCAACGTGCGCTTTGACGTTTCAGGCGGTGGTGCCGGAAAAGGGATGACCGATGCGCTTGCTGGTGTAGTGGATATAGGTATGGTGTCCCGCGAACTTCATGCGGAAGAAGTGGCAAAAGGTGCTTTGGGATTTGCTACGGTGAAAGATGCCGTTATCCCTACCATCAATGCTGAAAACCCTGATTTGGAATCACTGCTGAAGATTGGTTTGAAGAAAGACGTTGCCAAAAAGTTGTGGAACGAAGAACTGAAAACTTGGGGCGAAGTAGTAGGAACGTCAAGCAAAACCCCCGTACACGTATTCACCCGTTCCGATGCTTGCGGTGCCGCTGAAACGTTTGCCGCATGGTTTGACGTGAAGCAGGAAAATCTCGTGGCTGCCGCTATCTTCGGCGACCCCGGTATTGCTGATGCCGTTCGCAAGGACAAGGTGGGCATCGGATACAATAACATTTCCTACGCTTACGATCAAAACTCCAAGAAGCCTTTTGAAGGTTTGGCAATCATTCCGCTGGACGTGAACGAAAACGGTCAGATTGACCCCGAAGAAGATTTTTACCAGACATCGGACGAACTTATCGCAGCCATCAACGACGGCAGATTCCCTTCTCCCCCTGCTCGTGACTTGTACCTCGTGACCAAAGGCAGACCGACCAAGCCGGAAGTGATTGAATTTTTGAAGTATGTGCTTTCCGATGGTCAGCAGTTTGCCGAAGAAACCGGTTACATCGGTTTGAGTGCGGATAAACTGGCACAGAACTTACAGAAACTACAGTAAAAACGAACGATAGTGACACTATTAAGTAGAAGAGTCTTCAAAGATAAACTTGCAAAAGTATCGATGCAGGCTCTTACTTTTTTCTCCCTGTTAATACTATTGTTAATGGGGTTGGGGCTGTACCTGAAATCATCGCCCGTCATTGCGGTTAACTCCGTTTGGCGACTGCTGACTGATTCGGAATGGAGCCCGATGGCAGGCAAATTCGGCTTTTCCTCTTTCATCGTCGGCTCGGTTTACGTAACCCTCATTGCGGTAGCCTTTGCCTTGCCCACAGCTTTGCTGACGTCTTTGTATCTGACGCAAAACGCCAAGGCTTGGGTAAAGAAGCTGGTCTTCCCCGTGCTGGATATTCTGGCGGGAATACCGTCGGTGGTTTACGGTGTGTGGGGGATACTGATTATCGTGCCGTTCATTGCCGATACCCTGGGACCCTTGTTTGTCGATTATACGAGCGGATATACGGTGCTTGCCGGTGGTATTGTGCTCAGTGTGATGATTATTCCCCTGCTCGTCAGCCTGTTTATTGAGATATTCACGACGGTGCCGAAGGACTTTAAGGATGCTTCCGCCTCGCTGGGTGCCACCCGTTGGCAGACCTCGCGGCTGGTAGTTCTCCGCAAAGCCATGCCCGGTGTGATTGCCGCCGTTGTCCTCGCTGTGTCCAAAGCCTTCGGTGAAACGCTGGCTGTGCTGATGGTTTGCGGTAACATGGTGAAAATTCCCGATAACCTGTTCGACAGCTGTTATCCGCTGCCTGCTCTGATTGCCAACAACTACGGCGAAATGCTTTCCCTGCCCATGTACGAATCTGCCTTGATGTTTGCCGCGCTGATAATGTTTGTCATTATCTTCATCTTCAATGCCGTATCGCGCGTCATTCTTCAACACGTAGAAAAAAGTTTTAAGTTATGAAGCTCAAGTTTATAGAAGAAAGGATCTTCAACTATCTCATGGTGCTGGCAACGCTGATTGTGTTCGGCTTCTTTTTCAGCATCATCGGGACAATCGTGCACAAGGGTTTTCCGCCCCTTACTTGGGAAATGGTTACCAGCCTGCCCGGCGGCGGTTTTTATCTGGGAAAAGACGGCGGTATTCTGAATGCCATTGCCGGCTCGCTGCTGATTGTCTCAGGCTCCACCATGTTAGGCTTGCTCATTAGTATCCCCGTCGTATTCTATATCAATGTTTATTTGAAAAAAGAATCGAAACTGGCATATCTTACGCGGCTTACCTTTGACGTGCTGTTCGGCATACCCTCCATCGTTTACGGTGCTTTCGCCTTTACCATCATGATTTTCTTCGGGCTGAAAACATCTCTGCTGGGCGGTATCATCGTGATAACGCTGTTGATTATTCCCATTTTCATCCGCTCAATGGACGAAGTGGCAAAATCCCTTTCCAAAGACTTGCTGCATGCCACCTATTCCTTGGGTGCAACCAAGCTGGAAACTGCCAAGGTGATATTGTTACAGATAGCCCCCGGCATCGTAACCGCCACCCTGCTCTCCATCGGACGAGCCATCGGTGAT
The DNA here is from genome assembly GCA_001657575.1 of Bacteroidales bacterium Barb4. Classification (GTDB taxonomy): domain Bacteria; phylum Bacteroidota; class Bacteroidia; order Bacteroidales; family Tannerellaceae; genus Barb7. The sequence goes on along the minus strand of LBCX01000091.1, from coordinate 3,102 downwards.
GCCGCCGGCGTAATGTTTACCGCCGGATTTACGGACAACATCCCCACATCCTTGGGACAGCCCGCCGCCACCTTACCCTTGTCGGTCTTCTTCCAATTGGGAAGTCCCATCCCCGAAGTGCGGGAACGCGCCTACGCCGCCGCCCTGCTCCTCACCCTCATCGTCCTGACATTAAGCATCGGCGGTCGCTTAATCACCAGCCGCTTTACGAAGAACAGGATAAAATAAGGTTTTTAGCGGTAAGTCCCGTAGGGACAGCAGATTTTAGCCCCACATGAAGCGAAGCGGAATGTGGGGCTAAAAATGACAGCATTAAAAAAGTCCTGAAAGGGCGGCAGAATACAGAATGATTTATGCCGTCCTTTCAGGACTTTTTGGTAATCTCTTGCAAAACAAAACCCCACATTCCGCTTCGCTTCATGTGGGGCTAAAAGTTGAGACAGGCACGGAAATCCTGAAAGGGCGACAGAACAATTGCAAGCAAAAGACGGACTACATGATAGAAATATTTTAAGAACTGAATAAAAATACACCGAATGAACATTAAAGAATTTCTTAACAAAAAGGAGTTTCAAGATATTGATAAAAGACTCAATGATGTAAGAGAAGAAATAAAGAATGACAGTTTCAATTTATCTGCTATTTCCTCATATACTTCACATCTTGAAAATTTCCACAGCGATGTGATTGCAGAATTGCTTGATCCGCACGGAAGACATAAGCGATCAAGTGCTTTTCTACATTTGTTTATCGACTATCTGAATACATTCGAAAGTCAAATTAAAAAATCTGATTTTGATAACGCGGAAGTAACCAGAGAAAAAGGCAAAATCGATATTTGGATAAAAGATGCTGATTCAAAAAAATCTATTATAATAGAGAATAAAATAAATGATGCAGGTGACATGGAAGATCAACTTGAACGCTACCATGATTATGCAATAAGTAAAGGCTTTGTAGTTGAATGCGTCATTTATCTGACATTGAATGGAAACAAGAATGCTCCAATAGCGAACAATCAAGATTTGAATAAGTTTTTTTTGAATGTTTCTGCTTTTTCAAACAAACAACAGGATTTATACCACGGATGGATAATCCCTTGTTATGAAGCGTCTAAAAATAATGACGATTGCTTTTCGTTTATATACCAATATGGCAAACTTTTAAAATATTTATCACAAATGGGATTAGACAGAGAAATTAAAGATGATTTCTATGAAATCATAAATCAAGAAAATGGTTTAAAAAAGGCAAAGGCTATTTTTGAACTTACAGCTAATTTAGAAGAGTACAGGGCTGATTTATTCATGGAAAGAATAGGTGACTATGCTCCATTTACAAAAATCTATAGATATAAACCATGGCATTGGCTTTTTGAACGATTTACCGAAAATGGTATTTCATACAAATTAGATGTTCATTTTGATAACGGTAGTGCTCGAATGGATTTTTGGGAACCTGATGAAAATTTGGATAGAGAAGACATCGCAGAAAAATTAGACTCAATTGGTTTACTTGAAGATTTTGAAGAGGATGGGTTTGGGAATGGAATGTATAAAGAATTTGTACTGGTTGAGGGGAAAAGTATAAGAGATGTAGATGATAAATTAACCCAATATGTTCAATCTTTCTTTGAAAAATTGAGAAAGCCCTGAAAGGACAAACGATTTCAGCCCCACATGAAGCGTAGCGGAATGTGGGGTTAAAAATTTACACAAGCAAGGAAGTCCTGAAAGAACGATACAAACTACAAGCGATAATTAACAATATATTGCATAGATTATTCGGTCGTCCTTTCAGGACTATCTTGACGGTGTCGTCCGTAAACCCCACATTCCGCTGCGCTCCATGTGGGGCTGAATTCTCTTGCCCTTTCAGGGCATTTGCGTAATATCAGTTAATAATTTGTTAGAACATTTCATGGAGGTTTCCCTCGCCTGAGACATTCTGAATTTGGCAAATTCAAGACATATTATACACAATCAAGTCTGAATTTGGCAAATTCAAGACATATTATACACAATCAAGTCTGAATTTGGCAAATTCAAGACATATTACACGCAATACAGTCTGTATTTGCCAAATTCAAGAGATATTATACACAATACAGTCTGTATTTGCCAAATTCAAGACATATTATACGTAATATAGTCTGAATTTGCCAAATTCAAGATAGAATACAGTTGAGCAGGTATTTTTTTGAAAAAACAGTTGGGAATAAAAAACTTTTATCTTTGTAGTGTAATCCTTAAAAATAATCATTATGAAAGAGAAGAAAGTTAACACTATTTACCTGCCGCGCCTGACCAACGGGGAGCATTACTATTTCCACACGGAAGTACGTGCACAAGTGCAGCCGCTCGTCAGCGGAGTGGCGGCTCTCACTGAGCCTTTTGCCAAGTACGATGCCGCCCTTGCCGAAGAAGACAAGGTCTATAAACGCAACCAGAAGGCGAAGGAGACGGGGGGCATCAAAGAGGCTGACGATGCGCGGGATACCTCGCTGGTGCGCATCACGCTGGCGGTGGCGTCGGCTGTCCTCAGTGTCAATGCCGAAATACGGGAAGCCGCTACCGGTCTGAAGTACATCCTCGACAACTACAAGGGGACGGCGAGTGCCACCTACGCCGATGAGTCCGGGCGTATCATCAACCTCTTGCAAGACCTTGCCGGAACGGATGCCGTTGCCGCCCTCGAGACGCTCGCCCTCACGGCGGACGTTGCCAATCTTGCCGCTCAGAACGCCGCTTTCACGGAGTTGTACCTCGCACGGGCGGACAAAAAGGAACTTCAACGTCAGGAAGGCACCATGCAAAACGCCCGCAAGCTGACCGACAATGCCTTCCGCGCCCTTGTCGAAGCCTTGACTGTCGTTTATCTCTACAACGAGCTGACGGCGAAAGATGCCGACTTGCGTACTGCCCTCACGCAAATCATCGACCGTATCAATGCCATTATCGGGCAAGCTCTCTTCAACCTCGCCCGTCGCGGCGTAAAACACACTCCGGAACCTACACCCGAACCAACTCCTGCCCCCGAACCTGACGAGCTGCCCTCTTATCCGGCTACGGCGACAAACATAGCTTCGGGCGTTATCAAAAT
>LBCX01000384.1 GCA_001657575.1 Bacteroidales bacterium Barb4 | reverse complement strand
AAATTATAGTAAGCGTTTCCCATATTATAGTAAGCGTTTGCATGTTCAGGATTGATGTCTATTGCTTTTTGGAAACAGGCAATGGCTTTTTCGGATTTTCCTAAATTACAGTAAGCCACTCCCATATTATCGTAGGCTTTTGCATCTTCAGGATTGATGTCTATTGCTTTTTGGTAACAGGCAACGGCTTTTTCGAATTTTCCTAAATTATAGTAAGTCAATCCCATATTATAGTAAGCGCTTGCATATTCAGGATTGATGTCTATTGCTTTTTGGTAACAGGCAACGGTTTTTTCGAATTTTCCTAAATTACAGTAAGCCAATCCCATATTATGGTAAGCTTTTGCATCTTCAGGATTGATGTCTATTGCTTTTTGGTAACAGACAATGGCTTTTTCGAATTCTCCTAAGAGCCAGTAATATGCTCCCTTCTCATTGTAATCGTTTTCCATATTATCGTAAGTTTATTTATTAAAAAATATTGCGGCAAAGATAACGGCGTTTGTCAATCCCTTTCAAAAGAACAAAAGAATATCCCGAATAAATTACCTGCCGCCGAAAGCATCCAAATCAAAATCAAAACCTGTACCTTCATTGGGATCCCAGCCCAATCCGACTCCTACTTTTGACAATCCAATTTCTATTCGTTGCCCTTTTATTAAATTAATTGCCATAATCCATGTTGCTTTAAGTGGTAATATGAATCAGGTATAAAATAGCGAATAATGCAAACAAAGGAACGTTTATATCAAGGCAACCGCATCATTTATCAAATCTCCTGCTGCGGCGTAAAGCGGTAGGCAATGCTCCAGGGTCCGAACTCCCCTTTGTGGTTGAACCAGCGGAAACGGGCTGTATGCGGTTTGTCATACGCTTCGCTGCCAAATACCTTGACAAAGAGACCTTTGGTAGCGATTTCATGAAAGGGGCATTCCTCCGGACGGAGGTTTTCACCGACTCCGTAGCAGAACTCGCAACCGACCGTTCCCGCCGGTTTGCCTGCTCTTTTGCTGTGTGGAGAATAGAAAAGACGGAATTGCACCCATCCGCTTGTCTTCAATGTGATATCCGCATATACCTTTTGGTCGGGTACGGGGTTCGGAACGGGTTTCCGGCGCACTTCGGCAGGAAGTCCCATACCTACCCGTTCAGCCGGAGAAATGTACTCATTCAGCATTATGTAGCGCATGATCCAGTCCACCACCACCTGATCGGTCGTTTTTTCGTAGTCCTTCAACTCTTGTTGCACTTCCGGCGTACTTGTATGCGGGTTCTCCCAGCGTTCCACTATGTCCTTCAGATCGGTGTAAATAACGTCAAGCTCATCGTTGGCACTTACCGGAATGTGATAAATTGTCAGCTTATCCCTTGTGTTCTGAAGAATGTTGCTTATGACTTCTACTTTGCTGCGCGGCTTAACTCTTTTGTAATCAGATACTATGTTTAATTTCATGGCTTTAATTGTTTAAGGTTAGTAATACGGATGAGTTTACGGTTGCAAATATCATGTTTATTTCACAAAAGCAAAAAATAGACCTGTTATTTTTATCGTATATGGCAAAAAAACACTCAATCCCTCCGGACTAACACCTTTTACCTGTCTTTTACAGATAGCCGCCATCTTTTACAGATAGCCGCTATCTTTTACAGCCGGACGCTATCTTTCAAAGACCGCCGCTATCTTTGAAAGATGGCGACTATCTTTTAGAGATAGCTCTTTATTATCATAAACAGACTATTCTGTTACAGACATTCGCTATCTTTCAAAGATAGTCGCCATCTTTCAAAGATAACTGCTATCTGTTACAGATAGTCGCTATCTTTTACAGACATCGACTATCTTTCTTTCCTATTTTTTTTCCCATTCATCGGACGGCGGTCGTAAATGGAAAAAGCATTTTTGTCAGGCTCGTAAGGCGGGGGAGTGCCAAATTCGGCATCAAGGGGGATTTTGTAGATGTCCTTTTCAAGGAAGTTTTCGATGCGGCGGAAGCCGGCTTGCTCTTCTACGGACACGAAGGTGATGGCAAGACCGCTGCTGTCGGTG
>LBCX01000090.1 GCA_001657575.1 Bacteroidales bacterium Barb4 | reverse complement strand
CCTCCACAGCCTCCGCCGGCAATAATCCTGACAAGTCTTGAGAATCGGAATCTCAACCCGGAGAGAACAAAGGGATCTCCCTTACTGTCATGCACATTCGCCGCATGAACAGCAACGGCCAAAAGCAGTCCCATTGTATCGACAACGACATGCCGTTTTCTTCCCCTTGTCTTTTTACCGCCGTCTGTCCCCCTGCACAAACCGCCGCTGCGGGTTGTTTTAACGGATTGTGAATCTGTCAGGTCAAGGCCGGGAGATTGTTTCCTTCCCGCGTTCCTGCGGGTTAAATCACGAAGTCGCCCGTGAATCTCTTCAATGCTTCCATCCCGTTTCCACTTGTTGAAACAGTAATAAACCAATTGCCGGTTCGGAAAATCTTAGGGAAGCATGCGCCGCTGACAGCCTGTTTTAAACATGCAGAAGATTGCATCAACTATTTCTCGCAAAGAGTGTTCCCGCTTGCGTTTGTCTTTTAAAATGACTGCTATTGTACTCCATTGGCTGTCACTCAAGCTGGTCTGACAAGTTTTATTCATTTGCTTCTTTATTTGTACTCATAAGGATACAAATAATAATCGAATCAAACAACTGACAGCCAATGTTTTATTATGACTAATTACATTTTTATTCTATTTTTAAACAGTTTCTTAGTAAATTCATTAAGTTATCGAAATTTTTTAGCAAAGATAACCATAATAAGTGAAATAACGGATAATCATTAATTTTATTCCGGAAGAAAAACATGTCAGGATAAAAGCCGAGACATTAACAGAAGTTCTTTATTCCCTGAAGTCCTCTTGTCAAAGAACTGTAATAAGAAGGATTGGTCACATTTTCATCGCTTATAATAACTGCGGTTTTCTTGATGTAAAAACACCTTTTATTTCCCTGCTTGCATCTGTTTTTAATTAAGACTGTCGCATCTCCCAAGCCGGAAGATGTTCTTTCGATAAAATTCCTTTTGCCGGTAAAATGCAGCACCGGTGAGTCTCTGTCCGACCATGATTACATTCGATATCTTCTGTCAAGTGCCTTCCCTGATCGGCTTTGAATGCACATTTTGCATCTTCAGGCAGGCCCTTTTGATTTCCTTTGACCGAAAGAAGGTAATGACCTCCTCCGTCTGTTATTCGGGAAGCGGTCCCTGTCCGGGTATTGACAGCATCGGTTGATACCGACGCATCGGTTATATCCGAGGAAGACAGTACTTCAGGAACTTCAACAGTCCCTGTCTCTTTGCTTTCCAAATTGAGTTCTTGTGTTTCTTTTCCGAATTTCCTGATCCAATTCAAGACTGAAACGTTGCTTACACCTAACAGTCTTCCGATTGAACGAAAGCCTGCTCCTTCAAGGTACAAACGAAGAGCCTGCTTTTTCATTGATCCGGGTTTGGCTGTCGACTTTAATTCAACCGTATAGTTATAACCGCATTTCTTGCATTTATAACGTTGTCTGCCTTTGGCAAAACCTGATTTTATCTTCTTCTCGCTGCTGCATTTGGGACAATTCATACTCTTTTTTCCTGTAAATATAGGGAAGCATTCTTAATTAGCAACGCCCGATATAGTTTACTTTTCCGTATTCTCCCACAAAGACGTTCATACCGTAACTATCCCATCGTCTCATATCCCCGAAAGTCACTTTGCCGCCAGCTCCGTAAAATCCGTTTCCCATCAATTGGGGAGTGGATATTTTATTCTTAATCCAAATCCATTCGACCGATTTGAATCCGCCCGTCAGGTTTAGTTTTAAATTGTGCATTGACTGATGCACACAACAGCAACAAGACTAAAATCAAAGAGTAATTTTTTGTTTTCATACTTATGACTAAAAAGTCGTATATTTAACTGTCTGACAAACGATTAAATACAATGAACAATCTGATACAAAATTACGAACTTATTTCTGAAAGAATTGACAAACCTTTGCCTGGATATCACAAGTTTCAAACAAATCAGACAACCAAAATTATCTGATTTGGAGCTGGTTGCGCTAAATTTGACCGCCAGGTACATGTCTTTCAATTCTGAATTACAGTTGTTTAGAGTCATAAAAGGAACTTGTCTTGACAACAAAATTGACCGGAGCGTTTACAACAGGCGCAGAAGAAAACTCTTTGACTGCACGGAAAAAATCCGCTGGCAGCTAACTCAAAAGTTTTCTTGTCCGGGCAATCTGTTCATTATTGATTTGACTCCCGTTGAAATTTGCAAAACAAGTTGTGCAAATCGCTCTTCTATTTGTGCTGCCGACAAAATCAGACCTGAATTTGGTTATTGTGCGACAACAAAAACACATTATTTCGGATTTAAACTTCATGCCGTTTGTGACAAGAATGCAGCGATTCACTCCTTTGATTTCATGCCTGCCAACGTACATGACGTCAATTATTTAAAGATGTGAAGCATTCGCTCTCAAATTGCGAACCTATCGGAGATAAAGGCTGTATAAGTGTTGATTATCAGTCGGATTTGTTTAACCAAAGTCAAATTAAACCTGGCGTTCCTTACCGAAAGAATCAACAGGTCAGGCCAGAGTTAAGCAAAATAAAACAGCGAAAACGCAAACGCATTGAAACGCTTTTTTCTCAACTCAAGGAACAATTCTCCATGAATACCAATTTTGCAAGAACTTTTGGCGGTTTAGCTGCAGGAATTCTCGCGAAAATAACCGCTCTTGCTATGATTCAATACCTGAATCTGTTCGTTTTCAACAGAAATATCAATAATATTAAAAATAATATTGTGCTAAATGCACAACAGGTAAACTCTATTATTGATAATCAAAGTACTGTTTTTCTTTTAACAAAAAGAAAATACACTTGTAAAGAAAAGCACATCTTATGAAATTAAATTGCATAATTGGATGTTATTTTTTTCGCAAAATGACATTATTTTTATAACTGTCTCAAAATCACTATACATATCACCCGACTCCTATCTGCAGGAGAGGAGTAAAAGAGGACGCATGCCATAGGCAGGCGGTAAATTTTCGGGGGAAATGGTGCTTGGAGCGCAGATTCAGGTTCTAAATGCAACAAATCTCTACAAGAAACGTAAAATATTTAGGCGATACTTTGTTTTGATATTTATCTGTTTTCCGCCAGCCAGTCTTTTCCGGTGCTTTAATTTCCGGCAGGTGTGTTTCCACAAGCTTCCACATGCAACTTTGGGTTATCCGCAAATTTGAAAGCAAGTGATAAAACCTATTATTCCTACATAAATGTAGGAAACACTTCGTTATTCCTACATTTATGTAGCTTCTCTCATTTTGAAAATGAGTAATCAGTTGATTATTACAAAATTAAAAACATTGGTACGATAATTGCCATTTACCAAGTGAAAGACATCAGGTAAATCTAATATAAAAATAAAAAATGCGTGCGTTAGTAGAACAAAGCAATGCTGTAAACAAGTGGCTTGAACGCTTCGGTGTCAGGTTTGGCGTGTATAAAGGGGGCGTATTCCATGAACAGCTATTTCCCTTCGACCCTCTTCCCCGTGTTATTTCCTCTGAAGACTGGGAGTTTATAGAGACCGGACTTGTGCAGCGAGTTCGTGCGCTCAATCTTTTTCTGACGGATATTTACAATGAAAAGCAAATCATAAAGGACGGCATCATTCCTGAAGAGTTTATTTATTCGTCCAAAGGATACCTGCCTCAATGTGAAGGAATTATTCCGCCTCAAAAGGTATATATCCATATAGCGGGCATTGATTTGGTGCAGGCTAAAGACAGGTCGTGGATTGTGTTGGAGGATAACCTGCGTATTCCGTCGGGGGCATCGTATCCCATTATTGCACGGACGATTACCCGTAAGGTATCACCGCATACTTTTGAACAAGCCAAGATTGCGGAAAACCGGAACTATATTGAATTGCTCCGGAAAACAATGGATCATGTGAATATAGATAAGGGTCTGTCCGTGATACTTACGCCGGGGCGTTATAATTCGGCTTTCTTCGAACATTCCTTTCTGGCTGAAAAAACAGGAGCGACACTGGCATTTCCGGGTGATTTGGTGGTGGAAAACGACCATGTGTATTACAAGGGCTTATTTAATGCACGGGCAAGGGTAGGCGTTATTTATCGGCGGGTGTCCGATGAGTTTCTTGACCCTTTGGTATTTGATAAATCATCCTTGCTGGGCGTTCCCAATTTAATGCGGGCTTACGCCAAAGGGAATGTCGCTGTGATGAATGCGTTGGGAAACGGCATTGCCGACGATAAGGGTTTGTGCTATTTCGTGCCCAAAATGGTAGAATACTATCTGAAAGAAACTCCCTTATTGCAAAATGCGCCGACTTATCTGCCTTATTTTCCTGATGACAGAAAATATGTTCTCGAAAACATTCAGAAATTGGTGATAAAGGATGTGGCGGAAGCTGGAGGATACGGCGTGATGTTCGGGCGTGACATGAATGCAGAAGAATTGAGCCGCATCAAGCAACTGATAGAAACAGAGCCGCGCCGCTGGATCGCTCAGGAAGTAATTGATTTTATCGACCTTGAAGTTTTGGAAGATGCTGAAATTGTCTATCGCAAGGCTGACCTTCGTGCATTTGTCCTGTGCGGGGAAGAGGTTAAGGTTTGGCAAAGCGGACTTACCCGTTTTGCCCGCGAGGAAGGCTCGTTTGTTGTCAATTCATCACAGGGAGGCGGATTTAAGGATACTTGGATTGAAAAATAAATAGGAATCATGGGAGAAACAATTTCAAATGCGAAAGCCGAAAGTTTGTTCTGGCTGGGGCGTTATACGGAACGGGTGTATGTTATTTTGCACTTCCTGCGCAAATACAGGGATGTGATGATTGACGAAGATGAAAATGCCTACTGTATTTTCTGCGAAAAATTAGGTATTGAAAATACATACCATTCGCGTGAAGATTTTTTGCATAACTACTTGTTTGACAAGTCCAACAGCAATTCGTTGATATCAGCACTCTCACATGCCAGCAATAATGCCACTTTGTTGCGCGGAGAAATAAAAAGCGAAACATTTTCCTATATTCAGATGTCCATCTGCCACATGGAAAGCTGTACCGGACAATCAAATTTAGATGTATTGCAACCGGTTACCGACAGTTTGCTGGCTTTCGGGGGTTCGGTAGATTATCGAATTTATAAAAAGGATACACGGAACATGATTAAAGCAGGTAAATTCTTGGAAGCATTGGATTTACATATCCGTTTCGAGTATCCTAACGAAAGAATTATTTATCTTTTAGAACGTTTGGAAAGGCATATTACAAAAGAGAAGTCTATCTTTGACCAAAATTTATTTTTTGAAGTGAAAGAAGAAGTAAAACAGTGCGACTATAATAAAACAAAAGTGTTGGGCTTGATTAGTCGGCTTTTTACCGTTTTGTGAACGGGAATGAAGTATGTAAGGTATCATTATAAAACAAAGGTGACATTTTCAAATGTCATCCGTTCTCATTTTTTTCTCCTGCGTTGTACACCTCAAAACTATGATTTTCAGCAAGTCATTAGTGAGAAATGCAGTGTGTATCCGCAGGAAAACCTGTGTATAGACAACGATAGTTTCGGAAATATCGTGCATAGCGGTTACATTGAAAATTTGCATGATTACTTTGAATTTGAGACTTTTGGGGAAGTAAAACTTTCCCCATCGTATGCCATAAAAGAGGAACTCAACCGCCTCTTTTTATATCCTTCCCTATACACTTGCCCTGATGACAATATTTCAGGCTTGTTAAGTGCAGCCTCTCTGAATGAGAGCGATTCGATAGACAGCAAGGTAATTAAGCTGTCAAATGTACTGTACGGATTGCTGGAATATTCATCCAACGCCACCAACACAACTACCACCGCTTCCGAAGCATTGAAATTGGGCAAAGGGGTCTGTCAGGACTTTGCCCATCTGATGATTGCGCTTTGCCATTGTGCCGGAATTGCAGCCCGATACGTCGCCGGTTTCATGGAAGGCGAAGGCTATACGCACGCTTGGGTGGAATACTACGCCACCAGCTGTTGGAAAGCCGTTGACCCTACCCATAACTGCCTGATAGAAACAGGATACGTCAAACTTTCACACGGGCGCGACTTCAACGATTGCTCCATTGAACGGGGCGTATTTTCGGGCATTGTCAACCAAACATTGGAAGTGCAGCTGACGGTCGAGATGAATGATTGCCAATAGTAAATTATTCCGCATCTTTGTACCCGAAATAAATTTTAAATTAATGAACAATGAAATACAATGTATCATTTCAGGAAAGATTGCAGTTAAGTATGGTACAACTATCCACTCAGTCTCCAATAACCTTGGAAGAAGCGCGGCAACAGGCTCGTTGGTTAAAACGGACAAGCACTTCAAAATTGAAGAAACAAAGAAATTGAAACAAATTGTCGGAGCTCAAGACCTATGGGTAAAAGACATTAAATTAGATAATTATATCTCTGAAGGTGCAGAGCAAAAGGTCTATCTTAAAGATGATAAATCGGTCATCAAGTTAAATAATGCCATTTATTACTTATCTTGGATAGATTATTTTAATAGTTTGTTGTTAAACAATTATTTTTTCCCAGATACAGCATATAACCTTTTAGGTTTTTTTGAGAACGGAAATATTTTATATTCCGTTGTTGAACAATTATTTATAAAAGCAACCGAAACTACCGACTTGAATAATGTACAGCAATTTATGCAATCTAACGGCTTTAATTTGATTCAGAATAATGATTATATTAATCCAAAGTTGGGAATAATAATCGAAGATTTGCACGATGAAAACGTATTAACTAATAACGGAATTCTTTATTTTATTGATACGGTGTTTTATATACAGTAATGTCAATTTTTCTGCTTCCATTTTGAATGAATGATATAGTCATACAAGAGCTTAATTGAAGTTTGTATAAATGAATGCAAACAGCATAAATCAATGATAAAAACGATTGTTTCGGAAGAGCTTCCGGTAGGTGAGAAGTTTGAAATCCGGAAAAATATAATCAAGGGAAAGAGAGGCGGCAAACGCCTCTGCATTGTGACCGGTACGCATGGCGATGAATTGGAAGGGCAATACGTCTGTTTTGAACTGGCGCGGCGACTCAATGAACATCCGGAATTGTTGCGCGGCGACGTGGAGATTTATCCTGCGCTAAACCCCCTGGGCGTTGATTCGATTACACGCGGATTTCCGGGTTTCGACTTGGATATGAACCGCATTTTCCCCGGTGAAATAAACGGTCACCTGATAGAAAACACCGCCTACAAAATCATGCAGGACATCAAAGGTGCCGATATGGTTCTGGATATCCACTCAAGCAATATCTTCCTGCGGGAAGTGATGCAGGTGCGGATTAATATTCAAACTGCCAACGTATTGATTCCATACGCCCGGATGCTGAATACCGATTTTATCTGGGTGCACAATGCAGCAACCGTGTTGCAATCAACGCTGGCACATTCCCTGAATACCGCCGGTACAAAAACGCTGGTGGTGGAAATGGGCATCGGTATGCGTATCACCCGCAAATACGGCAACCGTCTGGTCGATGGCATTTTCAACCTGATGAGCGGCATGGGAATGTGGAAGGGCAAAAAGTCGGAAATGATTGCCGAGCCGTTTGTTTCGACCGATGGCGAGGTGATTTTTATGAATGCGGACGTATCGGGTGTTATTATTCCTTCGGTATCCCATTCAACGGCGGTCAGGAAAGGCGACATTCTCTGTCAGATCGTGGAACCGTTTGAAGGAAAAATCTTGCAGGACGTGCTTGCGCCCGTTGATGGGTTTGTCTTTACCATGCGCACCTATCCCATTGTTTATGAAGGGTCTCTCATTGCGCGTATTTATAAATCAAGCGAATTGCATCCATGAGGAAAGAACTATTATTCGATTTGAAATCGCCTTACCGGAACAATTTTCAAATACATGGTTTCCGGTTTGGCGAAGGGAAGAAATCCGTGGCTATTGTCGGTTCCATGCGCGGCGACGAGGTACAGCAGCAATTTATTTGCTCTCAATTGGTCAAGAATCTCATTGAAATCGAAAAAAAGGGATGGCTTTGGAAAGGAAAAGAGATTTTGGTCATCCCTTCGGTCAATCATTATTCGATGAATATCAACAAACGTTTCTGGGCGATGGACAATACCGACATCAACCGCATGTTTCCCGGATACGACAGGGGCGAAACGACCCAGCGCATTGCGGCAGCACTTTTTGAGGCGGTCAAGGATTATAAATACGGCATTCATTTGGCAAGTTTTTATATGCGGGGCGAATTTATCCCGCACGTGCGGGTGATGGATACCGGTTACCAGAACTTGGAGGTGGCAAAAAGTTTTGCTCTGCCATACGTATCCATGCGCAAACCCAAGGCTTTCGATACGACTCTTCTCAATTACAACTGGCAGATATTCGGAACGCAGGCTTACACCGTGTATTCGAGTGACACGGAGAGCATTAACAAAGATTCGGCAAAAGTTGCATGGAAATCCGTTCTCAGGTTTCTGGACAAGAACAAGATTATCCGCTACAAAATGCACGACGGTTTTGCGTCGTCGGTCATTGATGAAGAAACTATGATCAGTATCAAATCTTTGCGTGGCGGCATCCTGTTTCAGAAGCGTCATGCCAATGATGAAGTGCGGGAAGGCGAGCAGCTTGCCGAAATACTTGACCCCTACGACGGGTCGGTGCTAAGCGAGATTATTGCGCCCTTTTCCGGCGTCATCTTTTTTGCCGTGCAAGCCCCGCTCATCAGTCAGGATACGGTGATTTATAGCATGATACGGTATTCGTAAAACAATTTTTCTTTTATCAAAGTAGGGAGCCGTTCTCCCGTTCTGTTAACGGCAATCCAAATCCGTTGACAGTTTTTTTAAACCGGCATAAGCGTGCATTCCGTTAACTTCTGCCCTCTCTGTTTTTTTACTTTCCAAATGAAGCACCTGTGTTTCTTTCCCGAATCTCCTAATCCAATTCAAGACTGAAACGCTGCTTACATCTGACAGTTTTCCGATTGAACGGAAGCCCAAGCCTTCAAGGTACAACCGGAGCGCCTGTTTTTTCATCGAATCGGGCTTGGCTGCCGGCTTTAATTCAACCGTATAATGATACCTCCGCAGTCTTTGTATTTATAACGTTGTCTGCCTTTGGCGAAACCCGCTTTTAGCTTTTTCCCGCTGCTGCATTTGGGACATTTCATACGCTTTTTGTAAGCATTCTTAATTAGCAATGCCCATTTCTGATATAATGATCCAACTTTACAAGGTCAAGCTCGGCCTCAACAGAGAGAGTGATTGTATAGATTTTCATAGTTCATGGTTTATTGTAGTTTGCCTTTGTTATATTAAGGTGCGCAGGTCAAAGCCGTAATGCTTGGAGAGGCTGGCATACAATCCGTCCATGGCTACATCCAACGACACACCTATGGGATCGCCGTATTCATCAATCGGGATGCCTAAACGTTTGGCTTCATCTATGTCCGCTTGGGTAGCTTTGGGACGTTCTTTGGAGACAATTCGGTTGGCAGTTGCCTGCCTGCCTGACTGTAAGTACAGTTTCAGTTTCCATAATGTTGATATGTATAATTTATAAGGGCGCAAAGATACTTTTTACCTGCTATCGAATAAGACTGCCGGGAATGACCCGCTTGATGTAAACGAAATCATCATCATAAATCATGTAAAGGATTGCCATCCTTTTTTTGTAGTTGATACGCCGCGCACCCTGCCCGCACAGATATTGAATGTCGGCATTTTGGCTGACGGCAATGGATCCGGCATAAGAAGCAAGTCGCTGAATGGCGTTCCTCAACCCGTCTATGTAACGGGCAGCCGTCTCAGGTGCATGCAAACCATGGCTGATATAATGATGCAGCTTTGCAATGTCCAGCTTGGATTCAGTAGAGAAAGCAATTGTATAGGTTTTCATAGTTCATGGTTTGTTGTTTGTCTTTTTATATTAATGTGCGCAGGTCAACGCCGTAATGCTCGGAGAGGCGGTCATACAATTCGTTTATGAATTCATCCAGCGATATGCCTATGGGAACGCCGTATTCATCAATCGGGATGCCTAAATACGCCGCTTCATCTATCTGCTTTTGGGTGGCTTTGGGACGCTTTGGGGAGACAATCCGCTCGGCAGTTGCTGTAAGTTCAGTTTCAGTTTCCATAATGTTGATATGTATAAGTTAAGTAATAGCAATAAAAAAAGGGCGTATTTATGACGGTGACTATATCCAACTTTACAGTTAAAAAACAATTATGCAGATGCCCCGAAGGGGCAAGAGATTTCAGCCCCACATGCAGCGAAGCGGAATGTGGGGTTTAGACAAGTGCATATCAATAAAGTTCTGGAAGAACGATACAAACTGCAAACAATGGCTTATAATGCTATATATAT
>LBCX01000383.1 GCA_001657575.1 Bacteroidales bacterium Barb4 | reverse complement strand
CGTATAATTCAGTACATGTAAACGGACATTCCCGTGAAAAGCCTGATCGTTTACAAGGGCGTGGCTTGTATTCCAGTCGAAATAGACATTTACCGACTCGTTGCTGTTGCATATTCCCCTGCCGATGCTCCTGACGTTATCGGTAAAGGTAATGGGAGCATCTCCAAGTTCGATGATACGGATACGGCTGAACATACTGTCGGGCACCGTTTCCATGTCCACAATTAGACGACTTGTAACATACTCGGGGGGCTGGGACAGACTGTAATCAACCGCATAGTCCTTGCCGTTAAAACGTATTTTGTCCTTGAATGTCACCATGCCCTTTTGTAATTTATTCGGCAGCAGGATGGCTTTTTTTGAGAGCAGGTCGATTGCGTATAACATGCCGGAGCTTTCATCCCTGCAGTTCGGATCCGCGTAGTCTGCTTCCAACTGTTGCTTTGATGTCTTGAATCTATCTGCTTCTTCCTGCCTTTTCTTTTTATCTTTTATTTCTCCGCTAACGTCTTTCAGGTTATCAATAAATATTCTTAACGCTCTGTCTTTTGTTAAATAACAGAAACCGTCATTCTCCACAACCCGTAAAACAGGGTTGTTTTCTTTCAGCAAAAAATTACCTCCCAAAAAGGTACAGTTCTTGTTGTACCTGTAATATTGCTCAAAGACGCCGTCGGGGATCAACAGATTTTTACCTGCAAAGCCATTTTTCTCTTTCATGTGATCATTCGCTTCAATTAATTGTAATTGTTGTTTCATTAGCCAGCCGACATGAATGTCGTGCAGGTTGGGAGTGTCCATGACGATGTTGTTACCTATGCCGAGTACGGCCGGCGGCAGTTTTAAGGTATGCAGGTTCTCGTTAACGGCAAAGCATAAGCTGCCGATCGAGGCAAGGGCGTGGTGCCGGCTTAAATCAATGTCGGACAGCCGTGTAGCTATAAAAGCACTCGCACCGATGGCGGAAAGGTCATTGCCCTGCGAAAAGTCAAGCGATGCAAGATCCGAACCGGCAAAGGCTAAGTCGCCGATATAATTCAGACGGGGAGGAAATTTGAAATTGTCGCCCAAGCCTTGTGAACTAATAAACGCCTTTTCATGTATAAAGACAATATTGTTAAACAGGTCTTTATCTTTCACCATTTCGTTATATTCCGCGACATCCAATCTGTTTGTATGAACAAGATTGTTTTTACTGTCAACCGTTTCAATCTTTTTGATGCCATAATAGTGGGGATCCTTATGCGGACGGATCTTTTCTTTTGTCAGTGTGGCAAATTCACTAATGTGAAAACCATAGCTGTGCGGATTCTTATGAAGCTTACCGGGATAATTGGGTTGAGTGGTCCCTTCATTCGTCACAAACACTTCATCAATTAGTTCTATGTCAAAAGGAGCCATCTGTTCAGGATATGCATGTATCTCCCAAAGAAGGAGACCGATCGTGATACCTATGAAGAGAAGAGCTCCTATCACGCTTCCTATAGCCATCACGGTAGTACTTGCAGCAACAACAGCAACACTCTCCGCGACCATCTCACTAGACTCAGAAAGGCCTACAAACCAAAACGACGACGACCCCGACGAAAAAAGAGGGCCCACACCAGCCATAGTTACAACCGCAGATCCAGCCATAAGTGAGCCATATAGAACAGTCATTCCGTAAACGGCTGCCGCTACCATCGCTGCGCCGAATACTGAAACTATGGTGATACCCATTGCGTTCCATTCAAATGCCACCTCTTTCAGGGGGAAGTTGTACATCACCAATACCTTGATTTCTTCAAATTCATTCATAATAAAAGCAGTTTAATTATTATATAAACCCCTAACAGGGTTTCAAACCCTGTTAGGGGTTAGGGGTATGTTGCGCAGATGCCCCGCAGGGGCAAGAGATTTCAGCCCCACATGGAGCGCAGCGGAATGTGGGGGTTACGGAATGGCAGCGTCAAGAGAGTCCTGAAAGGACGCCGGATTTCAGCCCCACATGCAGCGCAGCGGAATGTGGGGGAATGTGGGGGAATGTGGGGTTACAGGAACGGTATCATTAATGGCGTTCTGAAAGAACGATATATTCTTTCATCCTT
>LBCX01000382.1 GCA_001657575.1 Bacteroidales bacterium Barb4 | reverse complement strand
AGAGCGGCGGCCCATAGGGACGATTCGGACAGGCGGTGGATCTAGCGACTGGGGGCCGTCTCAGCCGCGTAAGCGGCGTGAATGCCCCCTTAGGGGGCGTAGATAAAACACCACACAGATCATAGATAAGGACGAAAATTTTTGTTCTTAAAAATCAAAGGGTTAGAAAAGTGACCCTATCACCAGCTGTGATAGGTCGACCTATCATCAGCTGTGATAGTTTGTTTTTCTCTTGCAGTCACGCATGATTGCAATATCATCACGTCCATGATGAAAAAAACAAAGTCGCTGAGCCTAAAAGCATCCCAGAAGATGGAGGGCCCTATCACGCAAAACGCCCACTTTGCGATGGTGGAGCTGGCCGCTCTGGAAGGGTTAAGCGCGCTTATCCATCGCGCACCGAAAGCTGCCCAGTTGATCGTCACTCTGATCCGGCGCATGAACCCAGGCAGCGGCGGTGTTGTGGTGGTGAGCCGGGAGACGATGCGTGAGCTGCTTGATTGTTCGATGCCGACTGTTGACCGAGCGTTGAAACTGCTTATGGAAGAAGGATGGGTGCAGCGCATCCGGATTGGCGGCGCAAACGCACTAGCGATCAATCGCCGCGTCGCGTGGATGGGATCGCGTGGCGAGATCCAGCACGCGGTGTTTGATGCAACGGTCATTGCCAGCCGTTCCGAGCAAGACGCCCTAGCGCTGACTCCCCCACCAATGCGACATGTTCCGATCATGCAGGCCGGGGAAACCTTGATCCCCACAGGTGCAGGCGAAGACCCGCCCAGCCAGCCTGTTTTGACCGGTATGGAGCCGGTCGCCACGCTATCGGACGGCATGCTGCCGGATCCGTGGGCGCATCTGCGCAACCCGTCCCCGGAGCACGCACAAGCTATCGCTCAAGAACACGGGCGCATTCTGGAAGCCGGTGAAGAAGCCCTTCGCACGAGTCAGAAGGGTGGCAACCATGGAAAAAATTGACCTACAGGCCATAGCCGGGTCCCTCGGCGTCACGACCGTTTTTTTGCAAGATCGCTTGATGCGCCTCGGCTTGGCGCAAGTCATGAACGAAGCGGACCGGCTCGCACACGCTGAAGAGTTCGACAAGCCCGACCCGAAGACCCTTGCGTCGCTCTACCCCACCACACACCTACGGCACATTGTTGCGTCGGCCAAAGACCTCTTGGAGCTGTGACCCATGCGCCGCGACATCCACCAATGCCAACCCTATCCCCTTAGGGACTGACAATGGCCCTCATCTCGATTTCCGAAGCGGCACGCTTGGCTGGCGTGTCTAGAAAGACCATTCAGCGGTACATCGACTCCGGCAAGCTGAGTGCGACAGTAGGTGGGACAGGGGGTGCGACAGGTGCGCACCCCCTGCGACAGGTCGAAATCTCAGAGCTGATAAGGGTTTTCGGGGAATTGAAGGGAGAAATGTCGCACCTTGTCGCAGGGGGTGCGCATGAGACAAGTCGCAGTGTGTCCATGGACAATGTCACACCTGTCCCACCCCCTGTCCCACCCGTTTTAAGTGATGAAAAAGCCGCTTTAGAGCAAGTGATCGCCGCTCAGCAGGGGACCATCGATTTGCTGCACAAGCAGGTGGACGAGCTGCGGGAGGAGAAGCGGGAATTGCGGGCGCAGGTGGCCGGGTTGCTCGAATACCGCAGACAACAGGCCCCAGCAGCACCGCCGGCCCCGGCCAAGGAAGATCAGTGGGCGCTGTGGAAGCTGGTGCTCATGATCGTCGTCCTGTTCATCGCAGGCATCACCACTATCAACAGCTTCACCAG
The DNA here is from genome assembly GCA_001657575.1 of Bacteroidales bacterium Barb4. Classification (GTDB taxonomy): domain Bacteria; phylum Bacteroidota; class Bacteroidia; order Bacteroidales; family Tannerellaceae; genus Barb7. Next base: position 299 of record LBCX01000382.1, on the reverse strand, counting down.
CCACATAAAGTAACCCAAGCGGCACACGGACCGGCGGCAACCGGCCCGCGCGCCTAACCACAACCCACCTGAACGAGAGGTGAAATCAATGGCTGACGCCATTCTATCCGCGCACCCCCTGCGCACCCTGTCCCAGGACAGCGATTTGTCCTGCGTGCTCGACCTGGAGAACCCGTTCTACATGACGCTGGAGCGGCTGGAAGGCCTGATCACGGCCGAGCCACCGGGCGAGATCCGCGCCTACCTCTTCGGGCTTTACGACATGCGGCGGGCCGCCGTCTACGCTCGGGGAGCCTGAC
>LBCX01000089.1 GCA_001657575.1 Bacteroidales bacterium Barb4 | reverse complement strand
TATTGTTTTGCAGAGACGCAAAAAATCTTGCGCCTCTGCCATTGATTGTTTGATTTCTATTTCTTCACCGCAAACATCTTCATCACAAACTTCTCTCCTCACTTCGCCGCATTCAGGATATAGACCCCTTAATATTTGCTAAATGCACAACAGGTATTGGTTTCATCTTTAATTCCAAGTCAGCTTTATTTTTGCGACTAAACTTACACAGGCACTGTACTAATTTGCGAACTACGGAAAAAGAACCACCTTTGCGCCGGACAAAAAAGGATATGGTTGTTCTATTTGAAAAAGAGTACCTGAAAGAGTTGTACGAAACGGAAAAAACAACGGACAAAAAGCACCGTTTCCAACCGCAAGTCATTGCAAAATACATTCGTTGCGTTGATATATTGATTGGTGTACCGAATACAAAAGCACTCTGCAAAATGAACGCTTTGAACTATGAGGTGTTGAAAGGAGACAAAAAAGGCATTTCGTCTATTCGAGTGAATGAGAAATATCGTATTGAGTTCATTGTTACAGAAGAAGAAACGGAAACCATTGTCACCGTTTGCAGCATTATAGAATTATCTAATCATTATAAATAAAACAGCTATGGTTGCAATAGCAAATAAACTGACACCGTCACGTCCCACACATCCGGGCGAAGTGCTCAAAGATGAAATTGAATACCGGCACATCTCGCAACGCAAACTCGCCGCGCAAACAGGCATATCCTATACCATGCTCAATGAAATACTGAATGCCAAAAGACCTGTAAATACAGAATTTGCCCTGCTCATTGAAGCGGCATTGGATATTGACCCTGAAATGCTTGTCAATATGCAGATGCGATACAATATGCAGATGGCAAGAAAGGACAAAAAACTGCTTGACCGCTTTTCCGAAATAAGAAAGGCGTGTGCGGTGCTGTAATTTCTTTTACATTCAAACAAAATAATAGAATTGATAAGCATGACAGACATTCTCCAAGAAATAGTAGCTGACAAGCGCATTGAAGTGGCGCGTCAGAAGGAAGCCATCCCCTTGTCCGCCCTCTTGGCGTTGGGAGGAGATGGGGTGTTTAGATACGCTACTCTTCCCATGCGTAGTACACTTGCTTCCTCCTCCTCCGGCATTATAGCCGAGTTCAAGCGGAAAAGCCCGTCCAAAGGTTGGCTGAACTCGAAAGCGGGTGTTACAAGGACGGTTTCAGTCTATTATACGGTTTCAGCCTATTATAAAGGAAAGCCCTCTGCTTGTTCCGTCTTGACGGATAATAAGTATTTCGGCGGCTCGCTGCTTGATTTACAAAGGGCACGGCTATTGAGGGGGCATCGCCCCCTCCTCCGCAAAGACTTTATCATTGATGTGTATCAAATCTATCAATCCCGCCTGTTGGGTGCTGATGCTATCTTGCTGATTGCCGCTATACTTACGCCAGATGAATGTCTGATGCTGGCGGAAACCGCTCACATTCTCGGATTGGAAGTATTACTGGAGATACATAACGAGAGCGAATTGAATCATCTTAACCCGTACATTGACATGCTCGGGGTGAACAACCGTAATTTGGGAACGTTCCACACGGATATAGACAACTCCTTTCGATTAGTGGAACAAATACAGGCGTTTCTGCAAAAGAGCGGAGACTGTTGCCCCCTGCTTGTAGCGGAAAGCGGCATCTCTACCCCGCAAGAGGTTGCAAGGCTTCGCAAAGCAGGCTTTCGAGGCTTCCTCATCGGTGAAACCTTTATGAAAGAGGATGACCCCGGCAAGGCATTAGCCCGCTTTATACAGGAATTAGAGGAATTACAGAAATTAGAGGCATCGCAACAATGATTGTAAAAGTCTGCGGGATGAAAGACCCCGATAACATAAAGGCTGTAGCGGAACTCGGCATTGATTGGATGGGCTTTATCTTTTATGAGAAATCACCGCGATATATTGATCTTTCCCGACCCGCTCCCCCTGCGGGAGGATTGAAGAGGGTGGGAGTCTTTGTAAACGCCGCCTTTGAGCAGATGACGGAAGCCGTAAGTGTTAATCAATTGGACTTTATTCAACTGCACGGCGAAGAATCCCCCGAACTTTGTCACGCTCTCCAAAAGCGCGATATATTCTTGATAAAGGCTTTCCCCGTATCATCGGCGGAAGACTTGGCGGCAACGGCAGACTATGAAGGTTGCGCCGATTACTTCCTTTTCGACACCAAATGCAACAGTTACGGCGGTTCCGGCAAATCCTTCGACTGGTTTGCCCTTGCTGCCTATACCGGCAAAACTCCTTTTCTCCTTAGCGGCGGCATCAATCCTCAAAGCGTTGAAGCCGTGAAACAGTTCCGGCATCCCCGCTTTGCCGGCATTGACCTTAACAGCGGCTTTGAAACTGCACCGGGCATGAAAGACGTACTCAAACTCAAACAATTCCTCTTATCCATTCAATATGAACCGCATCACCTCCCTATTTGAAACCAAACAGAAAGACATCCTTTCCGTTTTCTTTATGGCGGGATACCCGCAATTAACTGACACCCTGCCTGTGCTTCGTGCCTTGCAGGCGAACAGCATCGACATGGTTGAAATTGGTATCCCCTTTTCCGACCCGATGGCGGACGGCACAGTCATACAAGCCGCTTCCACGCAAGCCTTGCGCAACGGCATGAGCCTTCGCCTCCTCTTTGAACAGTTGAAAGATGTACGTGCCGAGATTCATATCCCCCTCATTCTGATGGGCTATCTGAACCCTGTCATGCAATACGGCTTTGAAGCCTTTTGCAAGGATTGTGCGGCTGCCGGTATTGACGGTCTTATTCTGCCCGACCTTCCCTTTGCCGATTACATTGCTGATTATAAGGATACAGCCGAGGTTTACGGCTTAAAAGTCATCATGCTGATTACGCCCGCAACGTCCGATGAACGTATTTGCCTGATTGACGAGCATACCTCCGGCTTTATTTATATGGTATCAAGTGCCTCCACCACAGGTGCCCAGTCTGCTTTTGACGAAGAGAAACAAGCCTATTTCCGGCGGATAGACGGCATGAACCTGCACAATCCCCGCCTCGTAGGCTTCGGCATCAGCAACCGTGCCACGTTGGAAGCCGCTTCCGCTTATTCATCGGGAGGCATTGTCGGCAGCAAGTTTGTTCAGTTGCTGGAAAGCGAACCAAGTCCCGAAGCGGCTGTTAGGAAATTACTTACTTCACTTCGCTCCCCGGCTTAACCTCTTTCTCCGGCATAACAACGGCAAGGGAGCCGTCCGCATTCTCGGCAGAGAGAATCATCCCTTCCGAAACAATCCCTTTCAGTGTGCGGGGTGCCAGATTGGCAATGAAGCACACCTGCCGTCCGACAAGCTGTTCCGGTTGGTAATGGGCGGCGATGCCCGACACTATCGTCCGCTTCTCCAATCCGTCGTCAATCCGGAATTGCAACAGCTTGTCCGCTTTGGGCACTTTCGCACATTCAAGGACAGTGCCCACACGAATATCCAGCTTTTGGAAATCATCAAAGGCTATGGTTTCGCGCACCTGATTGGCTTTATAATTTTCCTCATCGTTCGCTTTCTTGGTGTCCAGCAGTTTCTGCACCTGCGCTTCTATCACACTGTCGTCTATCTTCTCAAACAACAATTCCGCTTTCCCTAACGGATGACCGGCAGGCAGCAGGTCGGACGCTCCCAAACGACTCCATCCCAGCGGCTCCACATTCAGCATCCTGTTCAGCTTCTCCATACTGAAAGGCAGGAAAGGCTCGAAGGCAATCGCCAGATTGGCAGTAATCTGCAAGGCAATATTCAATATCCCGCCCACACGCGGCATGTCCGTCTTTGCCAGCTTCCAAGGTTCCGTATCAGCCAGATACTTGTTCCCGATACGCGCCAGATTCATCGCCTCTTTCTGCGCATCACGGAAGTGGAACGTATCAAGCAGCCGCTCCACATCTGCCTTTACATCGGCAAAGTCCTTCAACGTCTGTCGGTCATAATCGGTCAATTCGTCCAAAGCGGGCACCTTTCCTTCAAAGTATTTATCAGTCAGCACCAGCGCACGGTTCACGAAGTTGCCCAAGATAGCCACCAACTCATTATTATTACGCGCCTGAAAGTCTTTCCACGTAAAGTCGTTGTCCTTCGTCTCCGGCGCATTCGCCGTCAGCACGTAGCGCAATACATCTTGTTTGCCGGGTAGTTCTTCCAGATACTCATGTAGCCAGACCGCCCAATTGCGCGACGTGGAAATCTTATCCCCCTCCAGATTCAGGAACTCATTCGCCGGCACATTCTCCGGCAGGTTAAACGTCCCCTCCGCTTTTAGCATCACCGGAAAAACAATGCAATGGAACACAATATTATCCTTGCCGATAAAGTGCAGCATCCGCGTCTCCGGATCCTTCCACCACGTTTCCCAACCGCCCGGCAGCAACTCCTTCGTATTGGAAATATACCCTATCGGCGCATCAAACCACACATACAGCACCTTCCCTTCCGCCCCTTCCAGCGGCACGGGAATCCCCCATTCCAAATCACGGCTCACCGCACGAGGTTGCAACCCCATGTCCAGCCAGCTCTTGCACTGCCCGTACACATTGCTCTTCCACTCCTTGTGCCCCTCCAATATCCACTGCCGCAAAAACGCCTCGTACCTGTCCAAAGGCAGATACCAATGCCGCGTCTCCCGCAAAACAGGTACGCTCCCGCTGACTGCCGATTTAGGTTGTATCAACTCCGTCGGACTCAACGATGTACCGCAAGCCTCGCACTGGTCGCCGTAAGCCTTCTCATTATGACAATGGGGACAAGTCCCCGTAATATATCGGTCTGCCAGAAACTGCTTCGCCTCCTCATCATAATACTGCTCGCTCGTTTTCTCCACAAACTCCCCCTTGTCATGCAGGGTACGGAAAAACTCCGCCGCCGTATCATAGTGTACCTTCGATGTTGTCCGCGAATAAATATCAAACGAAATACCGAAATCGGCAAATGCCTGTTTGATAACCCCGTGAAAGCGGTTAACCACATCCTGCGGCGTAACCCCCTCCTTCCTTGCGCGAAGCGTGATAGGCACCCCGTGCTCGTCCGACCCTCCAATCATCAGCACATCCTCTCCCTTCAACCGCAAATACCGCGCATAAATATCCGCCGGCACATACACCCCCGCCAAATGCCCAATATGCACCGGCCCGTTCGCATACGGCAACGCCGTCGTTATCAGTGTTCTCTTAAAATGTTTTTCCATGTTATTCATATATTAAAGGCACAGATTACGCAGATTACACAGTTATATTCTCTCAAAGCCGTGTAATCTGCGTAATCTGTGCCTGAAAACGTTAATTGTTAAAGTTGTTACAGTGCAGCGCAAGCCTTCCGTATTTTATTGAATTGAGCAAGCACTTTTGTGTCTTTACGCGCCAACTGCATGTTATACTTTGCCTGCATACGCACAAGAGCATCCGCTTCAACGTTGAGTGCCGCTTCAAAAAGCAACGCTACATTTGCTGTAAGCGGGCGTTTGGCATTCAGGATTTCATTCAGCATTGTGCATGATATTCCCATTTGTTCGGAAAGTCCTCTTTGGGATATATGACGGTATTCTATTTCATCTTTCAGTATTTCTCCCGGGTACGTGGGACAAAACGGATAGCCTAAGTTCCCCATAATCATTCTAACGCAGTATGATAAAAATTAGTTTATATTATATCTTAATGTTACGTGGAAGTCCCAAAGGGACATCAGATTTCAGCCCCACATGCAGCGAAGCGGAATGTGGGGTTAAAGATGATGCCGACAAAGAAGTTCTGAAAGGACGACCGAATATATTGTATTGTAAACCACTGTTTATAGTTTGTATCGTTCTTTCAGAACATTATTTGATGTATACTTGTCTTAACCCCACATTCCACTTCGCTGCATGTGGGGCTGAAATCCGGTGTCCCTTCGGGACGCTTGCGTAATATCGGTTGTTAATTGCAGCGGCAAAGATAAGAGCTTGGATTTAACCTGTCGTGTGTTTAGTTCCTAATTTCGGGTTTGCAGGAGGGAAAACAGAAATTAACAGAGGTAGTTACCTGCTCTCCAAGCATAGCCTTTTACCTGTTTTTTCATGTTTATTGAAAAAGTCATACATTTGGCATCCTTAATCAATCACTGGTGTTATGCAAAGGAAAAACGCTGCTATGGTCTGCTTTTCGGGCGGACAGGATTCTACGACCTGCCTGTTTTGGGCGTTGAAACATTTTGAAGAGGTGGAAACGGTCTGTTTTGCTTACGGGCAGAATCATTCCCTTGAGATTGAGCAGGCGCGGGGAATAGCGGCGGATGCCGGTGTACCGTTCCGGCTGCTGGACGTGTCCCTGCTGGGACAGCTGGCACCCAATTCACTGACGGATGCATCCATCAAGATGGATCAGGAGAAGCCGGCGGACAGCTATCCGAATACGTTTGTGCCGGGGCGCAACATGGTGTTTCTGACCTTTGCTGCCATTGTGGCACGAAACAAGGGAATCTTCCATCTGGTGACGGGCGTTTCGGAAGCGGACTTCAGCGGTTATCCCGACTGCCGCGATACCTTCATCCGTTCGCTGAATACTACATTAAACCTCGCGATGGACGAACAGTTCGTCATTCACACCCCGCTCATGGATAAGGACAAAAGCGAAGTATGGCGGATGTCCGACGAGTTAGGCGTATTCGACCTTGTCCGCACGCGAACACTTACCTGCTACAACGGCATCATCGCCGACGGTTGCGGGCATTGTCCGGCTTGCAAGTTGCGGCGGGAAGGCTTGGAGAAATATTTGAATACAAAATGAAAGAAGCCTCTCCCAAATTATTCTATTCCATCAAGGAAGTAGCGCAGATGTTTGATGTCCCCGAATCTACACTCCGCTTTTGGGAAAAAGAGTTTGATATTATCCGTCCACAGAAGACGAAGACAGGTAGAGGTATCCGCTTCTACAAACAGGAAGACATTGATGCCGTCCGTCTCATCTACCATTTAGTCAAAGAGCGGGGGATGACCCTTGCCGGTGCCCGCCTGAAACTAAAAAACAATAAATCGGGCACTGTCCGACAAGAAGAAATCATTAACCGCCTCAAACAAATTAAAGCAGAACTCCTCGCTCTGGAGGAGGCTTTTGACATCGTCACCCCCAAATGACCGTCATCCCCCCGAAAGGCACAATCAAAGAAAGCGAATTATTTTTACTGGTGTATGCAGCATTTGGCATAGCCGTGCCGTCTTCTTCCCCGTATGCCCGGAAAAAAGACATTCATTGCCCGACCGAATGACTGAGCAACAACTGATAGAGGGTTGTAAGACAGGTAACAGACCGGCTCAGAAAGAGCTGTACGACACCTATTCCCGCAAGATGACAGGGGTTTGCCTGCGGTATGTAAGTGACAGGGAAACAGCCCGTGATTTATTGCAGGACGGTTTTGTGAGAGTCTTTACTTCTATCAATTCCTATTCGGGAGCAGGCTCGTTTGAAGGGTGGATGCGTAAGATCTTTGTTAATTGTGCGCTGGATTATCTGCGGGGAGCGGATGTGTTGCGGGATGCTGTTGATTTTGAGCATATCGCAGAGCCGGCAGAAGCAGATGCTTCGGCGGTTTCGCAGATGTCGGCAGCCGAACTGATGCAACTTGTGCAGGAACTGCCTGCCGGCTTCCGTGCCGTGTTCAACCTGTTTGCCATAGAGGGCTATTCGCATAAGGAAATAGGGCTGATGCTGAACATTACGGAGAGCACCTCCCGTTCGCAACTCACCCGTGCCAAGCAGTTGTTACAACGCAGGATTAACGAATTATATTGAAAGGGGGAAACATGAAACAAGCTGATGAAAGAGACAGGACGGACGATTTGTTCCGCGCAAAGCTGCATGACTTTGAGGCGGATGTCTGTCCTGACGATTGGGAGATGATCGCAATCCGACTGCCGCGTACCGCCTCCATTCCATTGCACAGACAGGTGCGTTATTGGACTGCCGCCGCTGTTGCCGCATTGATTGTGTCGGCGGGAGGCGTTTACAAAATGCTTGACAAGGAGATGGCAGAGGTAGCACATACACCGGCGGCACAAGAAATAGAGAGGCAGACGCAAGAGATTAAGTCCCGCATGACGGAGAGAGAACCGGTTCAAACCGTCATGGCATATATTCCGGCAATAAAAAAGAATAACAAGGTTGATCCGGCTGATAAGGCAGTCGGTGATGATGAGAAGAGATCTACGGTCGCAGAAGATGATAAAGAAGAAGTTGCGGCGGCTGTAGTATCTCTTCAATTACCGGAAACACACGACAACCGCATACCGCAGACAGCTACTGCCGCAGCAATACCTGAAAAAGCAAAAAAGCCCGTCCGTAAATGGGGTTTCGGCATAGGAGCGGGCGGCTTCTCGGCAGTATCAAACAATGCCGTGCCAAACTATGTCACCCACAGCACAGGCTTGCGCAGTGAAAGCCTATTGCTGATGAACGCCGCCGCTTTCGACAGCAAACTACCCAAGACGGACATCAAGCACAAGCATCCCGTATCCTTCGGCTTGGGTGTCAGCCGTTACCTGAACAACCGTTTCTCCCTGCAAACGGGACTGACCTATACCTACCTTTCCTCCGAATGGAACACAAGCGGGAAGTATCACGCTCACGAAGAGCAGAAACTGCATTTTCTCGGCATCCCCGTATCATTAAACTATACAATAGCCGAATGGCAGCGTTTCCGCCTCTACGCCTCCGCTGGCACGATGGCGGAAGTGAACGTAGCCGGTAGCCTCTACACCCAGCTCCTGAAAGAAGAGAACAAAGAAAACATTGAATTGAACGACGAAAAGAAAAGCACACGGATGAAAGAACCGCTCTGGTCGGTAAACGCTACCGCCGGCATCAGCTACCCGCTTCTCCGCTTCCTCAGTGCCTACGGCGAAACAGGCATCGGCTATTACTTCGACAACGGAAGCAAGACAGAAACCATCCGCTCGAAGAAACCGCTCAATGCCGTTCTGCAATTCGGTCTCCGATTGGGGATTTAGAAAGTAGTTAACTGATGTTACGCAGATGCCCCGAAGGGGCAAAAGATTTCAGCCCCACATTCCGCTTCGCTGCATGTGGGGTTTAGATGAATACATTTCAAACAAAGCCCTGAAAGGGCGATACACATACAGGCGATAATTTATATCATAAATGATTCGGTCGTTCTTTCAGAACTTATTGGTAACCTCTTGCCAAACCCCACATTCCGCTTCGCTGCATGTGGGGCTGAAATCTTTTGCCCCTTCGGGGCATCTGCGTAGCATCAGTTACTACATTTAACGACTCTAACTACTTACTACTAACTACTTAAAAACAAATAAAATGAAGAACGTAAAGAAATGGAGTGTTGCGGCTGTTGCCGCCTTGTTTTTGTTAACCTCCTGTTTGGGTGACACCGCTAGTAATTCCGGCAGTAACAGTGCAATCGCCGTTGTGCGGTATGACCTTAAATCCGGCAAACTGTTGCTGGATACCAATTCCGGCACATTGTACGCGCCGGAAGTAGAAACGATGGGATTTGCAGACGGGGATTGCATCACTATTGCATTCTCGTATGACTTCGGCTCTCCGGAGAATGTCAATGCCGAAAAAAACGGGTATTTGTTTGTTTCGCTCTCTGCAACGCAGGCAATCGACAAAGGTTCGGTCAGTCTTGTTGCAGGTGATACAACCGCCTTGCTGTCCGCCGAGTTTGCTCTTTCCAAAGCCGTTCTCTCCACTGCCCCCTCGTATTTTGCTTATCTGAACGATAACCTGTTTCTGGTCTCCTCTTACAAAGGATTAAGCGGGCAGAAAAACCGTTGGACACTCTTCGCCGATGCCTCGCAAACACCGGTCAAAGAAAACGGCAACAACGCTTACACCCTCTTCCTGCGTGTCGCAAAGGTTGACGACGGCAAAACACCCGAAGGTGCTCAAACGGAAATCAACGCCTATAACGTCGGTGACTTCATCCGCCGGATAAGCCAAAAAGAACAGGCAGAGGGCAATAAGGGATACAGCCTCAAAATATTTTACATCAACGAAATAAAGGAAGACGGCACCTTTACGTGGACTTCCGATGTGATAGAGGCGGCAGTTCCGCAGGAAGAATAATTGATATAGCAGACAATTTAGACCCGTTGTGTATTTAGAAAAAAGTAAAAAAAGACTGTGCCAAAAATTTTCTTGTCTAAGCAATCTGTTTATTATTGACTCAACTCCCGTTGAAATTTGCAAAACAAGCCGTGCAAATCGCTCTCCTATTTGCACGGCAGACAAAATCAGACCTGAATTTGGTTATTGTGCGGCAGCAAAAACACATTGTTTCGGATTCAAACTTCATGCCGTTTGTGACGAGAATGCAGTGATTCACTCTTTTGATTTCATGCCTGCCAGCGTACACGACGTCAATTATTTAAAAGAGGTGAAGTATTCGCTCTCAAATAGCGAACCTATCGGGGATAAGGGCTGTATAAGTGTTGATTATCAGTCGGATTTGTTTAA
>LBCX01000381.1 GCA_001657575.1 Bacteroidales bacterium Barb4 | reverse complement strand
GCTATAGGACCCGGCGTGCGCAAGCGCACCCCCGTCCAGGCCCGCCCATAGGGACGTGCGTAGACGCTGGACATGAAAACGCCGCCTGAGCGGCGGCTGTCCCGCCTATAGCTTACCCGGCTTCCATTCCGGGACTACCGTTGGTGCGGTAGTGGGGGGAGTATACGGGAGGAAAGGATATATCGTAGAAATGGGGCGAGACAAATTGGCTGCTGTGTAAAGCGCGCACCACATCATTTTGATGCTCAGTCTCGACGAAAGAGGATAGTTGGCCCACCCCACACGCGGGATAGGGTGACGCAATCGAGTCAGCTCGCCGAGCTGACCAAGCGAGATACTCCGGCAACACCCACTTTACTTAATCGATACGATGAGTTACGTTTAGGAGCGTTTTTAATTGTTCCTTGCGGCGACTTGTCGCGAACCAGCCTGACGCTGGTATTGATCATTCAACGCTTGAGTAGAAGATCATGGCAAAAAGACAAATCTTTTATAGTTTTCACTTCGCCAACGACGTAATGCGCGTACAACAAGTTCGGAACATGGGAGTCGTCGAAGGCAACACACCCGTATCACCCAATACATGGGAGGAGGTCAAAAAAAAGGGGGATGCCGCTATCAAAACTTGGATTGATGACAATATGAAAGGAAAATCCTGCGTTATTGTTTTAATTGGGACGGACACGCACAGGAGACCTTGGGTCAACTACGAAATTAAGAAGGCATGGACTGACGGAAAGGGGATATTGGGCATCTATGTCCACAACCTTAACTGCCCGAACAACGGAAAATGCGCCAAAGGTCCAAATCCGTTTGACGAGATCACTTTTAAACGCGGAGACAAAGTGATTGTGCCAAAGGTGTACGACCCGAGGTCAAACGAGCAGATCAATCTGGATAAGACCATCCCCGTAGGAGAGGTCGTCTACGAAACCTCGCTTCCGGTGATCCCGTGGGTCTGCATCACGAACATTCCAGACCGTCTGCCCTACATGGGCTCGGGGGGATACATGCAAACGATGATAAAGGACCTGGCTTCGGCCGGGTTGAAACTCGTTTTGCAGATCAACAACTATCCCGAGTGGACGCCATCCAGTTCAACCACCGACAATCGACTCGTCCTTTCCGACGTGACTTACGCAGCGAAGTCACCTTCCGATCCCACCATGACGGCATCCGGCATCTTGCACGGCAAGCTGAAACTCGTCATGGTAACGCCCCCCAACAAGCCGACGAGAGCGTATATTCCCGCCATGGGAAACCTGGTCGTCCTAAGTTCCGGGGTTTCCACCATGAATGTCATCTCGATCGGGTCCAACAGCAGCACGACCATTGCGCTCATACCCAAATGCATCGCGAAAATATCCACGCCGGGCCCGATCAATCTGGGAAAAGCCTACGCCGTAAACCACCTTCCGCTACCGCCGCCCGTGGATTTCACAATCACTGCGGATTACGATGAGAGCTGCGATGGCGGCTTCCGGATCGTAGACCTGGGCAATTTGGTCGTGCCGCTTCAGTTAAGGTTTCAGCCGGAAGGTAATCAAGAACTGACGCCTGGCAACCAGGAAATCCTCCTGAAGAACAACGACGGCACACCCAACGGATTCGCGCTGGGAATCAACGAACTGGGCGTTCACCCCGTCATCTTCAACCAGTGGCAGGATTCCCACCAGCCATCATTGACTACCAGCAAGCGGCCACTCCCGCTGCGATACTCGGCGCAATTGACGAAATCCGGAACGCCGCTGATAACGGGAGAATTCAGCCAGCAAGTCACCGTACAGGTTACCTTCCGATAAGAGGGGAAACGGCGTCACAGGTCGCCTGTTCCAAGACAAGAAGGTAGCGGGAAGCCACCGCACGAGAGCCAATGGCGCCGGCTCTTTATTACGCCAGGCATCTGTCCGCCCCCCGCGTCCAGGGCAAAACCCATGGGCCCAAGGGGCGGTACTGCCCAGGAGCGAATACGCCCAGCTTCAGGCATCACCATGTGTACTTCGCGCCGATCCGCCCCACATACTGGTGATCTCGCCCGGACCATCCTTGTACGGCCCCTTGTGCGACACCGCGCGCGCAAAGCAGCCGAACTGCCCCTGCGCGAACACAT
>LBCX01000088.1 GCA_001657575.1 Bacteroidales bacterium Barb4 | reverse complement strand
ATAAGAAGATTATTTTTTCCATGGTGGGGGTGAACAAGGTGTACCCGCCGCAAAAGCAGGTGTTGAAGGGCATTTACTTGTCTTTCTTTTACGGGGCGAAGATTGGGATTATCGGGCTGAACGGGTCGGGGAAATCGATGCTGCTCCGAATTATTGCGGGGATTGAGAAAGAGTATGAGGGGGAAGTGGTATTCTCGCCGGAGTACAGTGTGGGGTATTTGGAATAGGAGCCTTGGCTGGAGCCGGGGAAGACGGTGAAGGAGATTGTGCAGGAAGGTGTGCAGGATGTGGTGGATGTGCTCAAAGAGTATGAGGAAGTGAATTTGAGGTTCGGGGATGCGGATGTGCTGGATGATCCTGAAAAGATGGACAGTCTTATCAACCGGCAGGCGGAGTTGCAGGATAAGATTGATGCAACGGATGCGTGGAATCTGGACAGCCGTTTGGAAAGGGCGATGGAGGCGTTGCGCTGTCCGCCGGAGGATCAGGCGGTGGATACCTTGTCCGGCGGGGAACGGCGCAGGGTGGCTCTTTGTCGCTTGTTGTTGCGGCAACCGGATGTGCTGCTGCTGGATGAGCCGACGAACCATTTGGATGCCGAGTCGATAGACTGGCTGGAACAGCATTTGCAACAATATAGCGGTACGGTGATTTGCATTACGCACGACCGGTATTTTCTGGATCATGTGGCGGGCTGGATATTGGAACTTGACCGCGGGGAAGGCATCCCTTGGAAGGGCAATTATTCTTCATGGCTGGAACAGAAGACGCAGCGCATGGCGCAGGAAGAGAAACAGGTCAGCAAACGGCGAAAGACGCTGGAGCGTGAGCTGGATTGGATTAAGATGGCTCCGAAAGCGCGGCAGGCAAAGGGAAAGGCGCGGTTAAATTCGTATGAGAAACTGCTCAATGAAGACCAGCGGGAGCGGGAGGCGAAGTTGGAGCTGTTTATCCCGAACGGGCCAAGGCTGGGCAACAAGGTGATTGAGGCGCAGCATGTGGCTAAGGCTTTCGGGGAGAAGCTGTTGTTTGACGATTTGAACTTTATGCTGCCTCCCAACGGGATTGTGGGGGTGATTGGGCCGAACGGCGCGGGCAAGACTACGCTCTTCAAGCTGATTATGGGCATGGAGAAGGCTGACAAGGGCAGTTTTGAGACAAGCGAGACGGTGGTGCTGGGGTATGCTGACCAGACACACAGGGATATTGACACAGGAAAGTCGGTTTATCAGGTGGTATCGGGCGGACAGGAATTGATCCGCATCGGCGGGAAAGAAATAAATGCGAGGGCGTATCTATCGAAGTTCAACTTTGCGGGGGCTGATCAGGAAAAGCTCTGTGGTGTGCTGTCGGGAGAGGAGAAGAACCGCCTGCATCTGGCATTGACACTGAAAGCGGGGGCGAATGTGCTGCTACTTGATGAGCCGACGAATGATATTGACGTGAATACGCTGCGGGCATTGGAGGAAGGACTGGAAGGCTTTGCCGGATGTGCGGTTGTCGTTTCTCATGACCGATGGTTTCTGGATCGGATTTGTACGCATATCCTTTCGTTCGAGGGGGATTCCAATGTGGTTTATTTTGAAGGGGGCTATTCGGAATATGAGGAGTTTAAGAAAAGGCAGTCGGGGGATAGCGAGCCTAAACGGGTGAAGTATCGCAATTTGATTGTCGATTAATCGGAGCAAATGTTTTATATCGTTCTTACATTATATTATATTCTTCTTTGGAATAGCATTTTGATTTCCTCCTCATTCTTGATTCTTGCCAAAAATGCCTGAACAAGCAAACTTAATGGTTAAAAAATCTGTGCTTGACAAGATGGGGGCATTTGACCCACGATTCTTTATCGATTGTGAAGATACTGAATTGTGCAGACGTATCAGGAATGTAGATTTCAAAATCGTATCCGTGCCTGAAGCCGAAATAATACACCTTGAAGGAAAAACTCCCGGCATATCCGAGGCTCGTTTATATTACGATCTGCAATCCATGTGCAAATACTACGAAAAGGCTTATGGAACAAATCTCCGAATTACCTATGCAATACAACGGTTAAAATCAGCCTTACGCATCCTTATGTTCTCTTTCATGCTGAATAAAGGAAAGGTAAAATACTGGAAAAATAGGGTAGTATTGCAGAAAAAAGCCTTTGACGAACTGCATTAGGATTAAGGTGTGACCAACAGACAATCAAAAATTCGATTTGCCCAACAAAACGGAACAAGGTCGTAAAGCCTTGCTTAGCGAAGTAGAGACACAAGATTTTGCGTCTCTACTTTTTTTATGGGCAGAGCAACCACGAGGGTTGCCCCTGCCGGAAATACCATACATGTGGTATTTGTCGGGGCGTTACTATCTGCTTTATTTGGCAACTTATAACAGGATTATAAATAACCTCCATTTAAATAAATAAAAGATGAAAAAGCATCTGTTATTATTAGTTGCCGCTGTTGTCAGTACGGCGTTTGCGTATGCCGATAATAGAAAGTTATCTATCACCGGAACGGTAGAAGGTGTTCAGTCAGGGAAAGTGTATTTGCAGAAGTTTGACAATAAAATGTACAAACTGATTGATTCGGCACAGATAAAGAATGGTCGGTTTAGTTTTGACAAGGCAGTTGAATTGCCTGAAATATATGCTTTCACCTTGGATACAACCCAAAGTGCCTATATGGTATTTTTAGATGAAAATCCGGTAACTGTCAAGTTTGACACGGCTCAATACTATTGGAACACCGTAGTTACAGGTTCAAAATTGCAGGATTTGTTTACCGAATACAAGAAACAAAAACGGGTAAGGGTGGATGAGTTTATCAAGGCAAATCCGGCATCGTTGGTTTCAGCTTATGTTTTATACCGTGATTTTTCATACCGTTTGTCGCCCGAAGAAATCCAATCGAATATTCAACTGCTGGATGCGTCCTTGCGGAATACGCCGTATGTGAAAGTGCTGGAAGAATTGGTAAAAGTGCTCGAAACGGTATCCATCGGTAAAAAGGCTCCTGATTTCACGGTGAATGATGTAGAAGGAAAGCCGGTGAAGTTTTCCGATCATTTGGGAAAGGGGTTTGTGCTTGTTGATTTTTGGGCGGCGTGGTGCGGTCCCTGTCGCAGGGAAAATCCCAATGTAGTGAAAGTGTATGCTAAATACCATGACAAAGGATTTGACATTTTTGGCGTATCGCTTGACCGCAGCAAGGAAGCATGGGTTAAGGCTATTGAAAAAGACAATTTGACATGGACGCATGTTTCTGATTTATTATACTGGAACAGTGAACCGGCGAAATTGTACGGAGTGAGGGCGATACCTGCCAATTTCTTGATAGATAAAGACGGGATTATTGTTGCCAAGAACCTTCGTGGCGAAGATTTGGATAAAATATTGGGAGAATATTTTGATTAAAAATTCATGTTACGCAAATTCCGAAGGAATGGGAGATTTCAGCCCCACATGCAGCAAAGCGGAATGTGGGGTTTTGAAAACGATACATTAACAAAGTTCTGAAAGAACAATACAGCAACAAACGAAGCCTGCAATGCAACAACAAATTATTCTGTCATCCTTTCAGGATTTCCTTGTGATGAATTGTTTTTTAACCCCACATTCCGCTTCGCTCCATGTGGGGCTGAAATCTTTTGCCCCTTCGAGGCATCTGTGTAGCATCAGTTAAGAATTAAATGACGCAATTATATGAAACGTATTATTTTATCTTTATTCCTTGTCATTCTGTCTATTGGATTTACAAGGGCTGAAAAGATTGATTATTTCTTTGACAGTACCATTCAATTCGATCCGAAGATTCCTACCCCCGAACAGTTCTTGGGCTACGAAATTGGTTCACGCATCACAGAGCATCACCAAATCAATGCCTATATTGAAAAGCTGGCGGAGTTGTCAGATCGGGCACAGGTTGTCGAAATTGGTCGCACGCATGAAAATCGCAAGATAGAAGTGTTGATTGTCTCCTCGCCGGAGAACTTATCCAAGCTGCATTCCATCAAACAGGAACGCACGAAAGTGCGGAACGGCGAAACGCTCAGCAACTCCCCATTGATTGTTTTTCTTGGATACAGTGTTCATGGAAATGAAACTTCCGGTGCGGAAGCCGCCTTGTTGTCTTCCTACTATCTGGCAGCTGCCCAGAATGATTTTGTCAAGAAAGAACTTGCCAATGGCATTTATTTTATTGATCCAGTGCGCAATCCCGACGGACAGGAACGTTTTGCCTCTTGGGTAAACTCCAATGCAAGCGTGAATTTTATCAATAATCATCCGTCGGATCGCGAACATTCGGAGGGATGGCCAAGAGGTCGCGGAAATCATTACTGGTTTGACATGAACCGCGATTGGGTGAATATTGTCCATCCGGAAAGTCAGGCACGTGTGGCATTCTATCAGGACTGGCTTCCTCACGTTCAGGCAGATCATCATGAAATGGGAGCCAACAGTTCATTCTTTTTTGAACCGACTGATCCGGACGGGAATGAAAGCCGTTTTGTCCCTAAATCCACCTATCAATTAAACAGTTTGTTCGGGGATTACTATGCAAAGGCGTTGGACAAAATCGGTTCCTTCTATTATACAAAAGAGGAATACGACAATAAAAACCCGACTTTCGGGTCAACGTATCCTGATTACAACGGAGCCGTGGGCATTCTTTTTGAACAGGCTTCTTCCCGTGGGATACAACAAGATTCGGAGAATGGTCTGCTCACTTTTGCGCATACGCTTCGCAACCAGCTAACAGCAAGTCTGGCTACGGTGGATGCTGCAAACGGTCATAAAGACAAGCTGTTTGATTTGCAGAAAGAGTTTTTTACAGCGAATGTCAAGAGCCCGAAAGCCTACGTCATCGGCGACCGTTATGATGCTTCCCGCCTGAACAAGTTTATCAACCTGCTGTTATCGCATCACTTGGAGGTTTACGAAAACAATCAGGACGTTACGCTCAACGGCGTTACGTATGAGAAAGGGAAATCGTTTATTGTTCCTGTCGGACAACCCAATGCCGCCTTGGTGCAAATCATTTTTGACGATAAGAAAGATTATGACGATGCAAGCAAATTGGGTTATGGAGCCGGTTTTTCCGTTGCTTATTCTTCCGGATTATCATTCGACCAAGTGACTAATCCGGCAAAGGGAGCCAAAGTAGAAGCGTTGCGCAAAAACACGGTTGTTCCGTTCCAACAGTCCGATTATGCTTATTTGGTGGATTTCAGAGATTCAAAAAGCCAGCAGTTTCTGCTGCGGTTGTTGGAAAAAGACCTTATTGTAAAAACGGCATCACGTCCGTTCACGGTCAAAACAGCTGCCGGCGAAGCCGCTTTTACGTATGGCGCACTGCTTATACCGGTCAGCAATCAAAAGGTATCTTCCAATGACCTGTTTAATTTGTTGAAGAATGTCAGTGAAAAGGAACGAATCAACGTTGTTCCCGTTGCAACCGGATACAGTGTAAAAGGTGCAGATTTGGGCAGCAGTGCCTTCAAACGGGTCAAGAAGCCAAGCGTTTTGCTTGTTACCGGAGGAGGCGTTTCTTCCAATGAAGCCGGCGAAGTCTGGCATTTGTTTGATCAGAAATTAAGCTATCCGATTGTAAGAGTAGAACAAAGCAGTCTTGGGCGTGTTTCATTGAAGGATTTCAACCAGATTATCTTTCCCGGAGGAAGTTATACGGCTCTTGAAACACGGGATCAGGAAGCCCTTAAAGATTGGATTAACGGCGGCGGGACATTAATTGCCTTCAATTCCGCCTCCCAGTGGGTATTGACAAACAAGATATTGAATGGAGTGCGGAATACGGAAGATAAAAAGGCTCCTGATGCTGCTTCCGGCTTCCTGCGGGGAAGGCAGCCGACCTCAATCTTTGAATCAAGGATCAATCTGGAGAGTCCGATAGCCTTCGGTTTGACTAATGAAGCTCTTCCCGTAGTCCGCGAAAGCCTTTCCTTTCTGCCGGGTGATTCGATAAACTCAGTCTCCCGCTACTCGGCAAAGCCCCTGCTGAACGGTTATCTTCAACCGGATGCAGCGAAGTATTTCAAGGATGCCGCATCCATAAAGACGGTTAATTCCGGATCGGGAACTATTATTCTTTTTGCCGAAGACCCTTTATTCAGAGGAATTTGGGACGCTACGGAAAGGACATTTATCAATGCGGTACTGTTTGGAGACAAACTCAGGGGAGGATTTAGATATTAATAAACAACTTACTTTATAAAAACAGGCAATATGAAAAAGGCAGCAATACTGCTTACTCTCGGAGCTTCTTTGGTTACGTCCTGCGTGGACTTGGAACTGTCTCCCAAAGACTCCATCGTTCTCAGTTCCTATTTTCAAACGGAAGCCGATGCCGTTGCCGCCGTGACGGGCGTTTATTCCGTCCTGACTTATGCTGAGGAGAACACGCCTTTATACGGCGGACAATTGGTTTACCTGACCGACCTCGCTTCCGACTACATGCGGACAGGCTCACACAGCAACAGTTCCGAAACGCGGGCTATCGGCTCCGCCTCCTACGATGCGGGGAATTACGAGATAAAGCGCACATGGATACTGATATTCAGAGGCATCAGCCGCGCCAACCTCGCCATTGCCAACATCCCGAATACATCGGGCATTTCGGAAGAGATAAAGGATCGCCTTGTAAGGGAAGCCAAGTTCCTGCGCGCCCTCTACTATTTCAACGCCGTGCAGCTCTGGGGAGACGTTCCTTTGATTCTGAACGAAACGTATGAAGAAGCCGATTTGAACCGCGCTCCCATAGACGATGTTTATAAGCAAATCATCAGTGACCTTACCGAAGCTCAAAAACTGCCCGCGTCCTATTCCGGTGCCGCCGATGTGGGACGGGCTACCGGAGGAGCGGCTACGGCTCTGCTGGCACGAGTCTATCTGGTGCGGGGGGATTGGGCGAATGCCATAAAGTATGCGAGAGACGTTATCAGCAGCAACGAATACGAATTGGTGACGACTGTCAAAGACCTGTTCAACCCTGACACGAAAAACGGCAGGGAGCATATTTTCTCCGCACAATTCACCACCGGACAAAAGAGTGCCGCCGCCTCGGGAAACGCCAACTCGCATTGTACGTGGAGTTCCGGCTTCTCGAATGCGGAGCCTGTTTCCCTCATCTCCAACGTCGAACTCTTCTACGACATCTTTGATGACAACGACCAGCGGAAAGACGCAAGCTACGCCAAACGCCTGTACAACCCCAAGACCGACAGTATTTTTGTGTTCGACATACCGCGTTTCAGGAAATACATAGACACTGCCGTTGTGCTGACAAGTTCTTCCGGAGCCTCGCGGATCAATGCCCCCGTTATCCGTTACGCCGAAGTGCTCCTCACGCTGGCGGAAGCCATCAACGAACAGTCCGGCCCCAACGCCGAAGCCTACGAAGCCATCAATCAGGTAAGGCGCAGGGCTTTCAGTTACGATATTCAGACCAAAGGCTCGCCTGTCGATTTCTCAGGGTTGACCCAACAGCAGTTCCGCGAGAAACTGAGGCAGGAGCGTTACCTTGAATTTGTCATTGAACAGGTGCGCTGGTACGATTTGACGCGCTGGAAGATACTGGTTGAATCCACCAATAAGACCAAGCAGATCGGCAAGCGCAACTACCGCTACCCGATTCCACAGGCGGAGCGCGATCTTAATCCCAAAGGCTTATGGCAGAATTGGGGGTACGACGGGGCAACTGCTGATGATCCGTATGATGCGACCTATAAATAATGAGGCTGTTACAAGGCAACTGTATTAAATTTTCCTGACTTGAACTGACCCCTAACAGAGTTTAGAACTCTGTTAGGGGTTTGTCGTGATTATTTCCCTACAATATGAACCGGATAGCAAGCGATTATTGGAAACCGTATGAAAGCATTATCCCCCGGGAAAAGCATATTCAAACCAAAGCGGAAACCTTTACGGCAGAAAGGTATAACTGCTCCTAACCATTTTACATTCAATGGTTTTCCTGTATTATTGAATGATGCAGATCGGGGAGATTTCAATGGGAAAGCGGGGATACGGATATAGAATATATACAGGAAGTCAAGAACGGGGCTTAAATCCTGCATACTGTATGAGCCATTCATCGCCCCGTTTTCTTGGTACAGGTTACCGCCTGCTGCGCCTGCCTTTGGATTTTCGGACAGGTAATCGGCAAGGATTTTTAACGGAGTTATTCCGCAAAATCGTGTCGGGATTGAGAAACCAGATGTAGTCGCCGGTTGCATATTCCATTCCCAGATTGTTCGCCTTTCCGAAGCCGACATTTTCAGGTGATTGAATGTAGATAACATCGGGATGCGCTTCCGTGATTGCCTCACGGGGGTTGTCACCTGAATTGTTATCCACTACGATTATCTCGTAGTCTGTGTCTTTAGTGAACTTTTTCACCGAATTGATGCTGTCAATTACAAGCCGTGATGTTTTGTAATTGACGTAGATAATTGATACTTTCTTACACAAGCGTAAACCCGCATAAATCAGTGCAACATACCCCTAACAGAGTTTCAAACTCTGTTAGGGATTCTCGCAATAGGCATAAAAAAAGTAACGTAGTTCTACTGGAACTCATTACTTAAAGGCGCAAATCTACACTTTTTTAATGGCGTAATGACACAAAAAGCGTCCGAACCAAACAGTCCGGACGCTTTTCCTTTTATGCTTCAGCCCCCTTGGCAGAACTCGCAACCGCTCGTTCCGGCAGGTTTGCCCACTCTTTTGCTCTGCGGGGTATGAAAGATGCGAAATTCCACATGACCGCTTGTTCTCAATGAGATTTCTGCATACACTCAGATGGTCTTTTGTGTCCTGAAAAACATTGTCCAATACTTCCGGTTTGCTGCGTGGATTCGCCTTTTGTAGTCTGATAATCTGGTTAGTTTCATTGCATTAAATATTTAAGGGTTAATAATACGAATTTTTCAGGGACAAATAGAATAACCCTGTTTCAAAAAAAAAGTTTCTGCTTTTTTGCAGTATATAACGAAAAAATACAGCTTCCCCCTTCTTTTGTTAAAGAAAAGCTATTCTTCTTTTTTAGCCGCTATCCTTTTTGAATAGCAGAAATTCAAGAAGAATAGCTGCTATCCCTTTTGAATAGCAGCCAAACTTTTTGAGCGGAGATTTTTTTTATGGAAAAGGGACGGGGGAGAGATCTTTACTTAACCTGAATCTTATAAACCACGCCCCCTACATTTACAGCATAAACTCCCGCAGGCACAGCTATATCTGTCCGACCGGATACCGTTCTCTTCGCTATCAGACGACCCGACAGCGTATAAACATCGGCAAAGCCAACGCCCTGACCGAATGCTTCAACAGTTATCCCGCCGGCATAGCCGTAAACACGGAATGTACCTGCAAGTATCGCATCGGTCGATGTACTGCCGGCAGATTTAATTTCATCGCCCGTCTCTTTATCATTCCTTTGAAACACCGCCGTCAGTTCCGTATCCTCCTTCACAACAAACTTATATGGATTGGCAACGGAAATATTGTCACCCGCCGCATTTCTCCACATCACAAAACGATAGCCGTAATCCGGTACTGCCTCTACACGCGCCTCCGTATCATGCAGATACAAGCCTTCGCCGTCCTTTATCCTGCCGCTTTCGACGACAAGCAAACTCACCCTGTAAACGTCGGGTATGCCGCCGTCGGATTTAATCGCAGAAAGATATTCTTTTTCCGGATCTGCCTGCAGCTGAGAAGACTCAACACTCAAAGAGTCGCCTGTTTGCTTTCCTTTGTCAGTCGGGTCTGAAAAATTTGCCTGTAAAGCCGCCAAATTATCATCATACTGTTTCGATAATACTTCTGCTCCGCCGGCATCTGAGGACAACCGGATAAGATCTACTGTCGGAATTTCTACGTAATCAGCATACTCTTTTCCTGAGGTAAAGGAAATCGTGTTTATTCCCTTTTCTACATTCACCCTTTCCGAGAGCTCAATTGCCTGATAGCCTCCTTTTGTGAATTTAACTTGCTCTGATGTTTTTGTCCCGTTCACAAAAACATCAAACGATGAATAATTCCCGTCGGGGTACGATGACGCCGCCGCAAATAAACCTAAAAAATAGCTTCCGCTTGCTTCAACCTCAAATTCAAACACAATGTGGTGTTTATCTTCTATCACTTCAATTGTTTGCTTCTTCTTGTTGATAGCAACATCCCCTCCCGAATTGGGATTGTTCTTGAAATCCTGTGTTTCCTCAATTTTTTCTTGATCAACCGGATCTGCCTGCGGCTGAGAAGCCCCGATACTTAAAGAGTCGCTTGTTTGCTCTCCTTTGTCAGCCGGGTCTGAAGAATTTGCTTTCGCAGTCACTAAATAACCATCAGGCTTTTCCGAGGAGGAAAGCAAATAATCGACTGACAGTTTGGCGGCATCCAGAGACAACTTGATAAATTCTATTGCCGGAATTTCTTCTTTTTCCCTTCTTGCTGAGGAAAAGGAAATCGTATTCAGTCCCTTTTCTACATTCACCTTTTCCGGGAACACAATTACCTGCCAGTCTCCTTTTGT
>LBCX01000380.1 GCA_001657575.1 Bacteroidales bacterium Barb4 | reverse complement strand
GCAGATATTGCCTTAACCGGGATTCTTTTGACCTGCCATAATGTTCAATATCATTTCATGTCTCCGCACCACAAATGACCGCTGCAATCGTTGTAAAGACAATATCCTCCATCAAATTTTACTCCTGTCCACTCGCGGGTCTGTCAACTCTGTATAATAACTAATCGGTGTTTGTATAACTCTTTTTATTATACAAACAGGGGAGGATAATCTTTAGTATTTAAAATTTGTTTAACATGCGTTTGCCCTGCATCAGCTACTTTTCAGAGCTATTCGAAAACACTCCCTGTCTGAGGGAACTTCGCCAAAAGGCAAGGGCAGACCTCTTCGCCGAAGCAGACCCGATCAAGTGGCTTCAGGACAAACTGGGCAAAACGGAAATGGATGCCGCCAAACACTTGACGCGGGAAGTGGAACTTTTTTTTGCAGAACGGAATGTGAGGCTTTACAGGCAAATCCCAAATCTGAACAGGGCAAATTTACACTCAAGGCAAAATGAGGTGCAAATTTGCCATTAGTACCAGTTCAGGGAGAAAACGCAACGTCGCAAAAATCTATGCCCAAAAATTAGGGTTCTATCCGTTCCCCAAGATCCCGCAAATCACATTAACGCCAAAAATCACCCTTTATGCCCTCCATCGACCGCTCTGACCCCTACTTGGATAATCTCAAGCGGGAGTCGCGGGAACGCCACAAAGCTCATCCCAAAACGAGGAATCCTCTCATCAGCCGTATGTACTCTGACAAACGGTACCGTACCGTCAGGGAAGACAAGTTGCGTATCAATCTCCTCTGCGAGCGTTGTGAAGCCGCTGGTCGGTATGTCCCGGCTGTCCACGTTCACCATCGGGTCAAATTCTCCGAAGGTATGTCAGAATTGGAGAAGTGGCGGCTTCTCATGGATTATCGAAACCTTGAGTCCCTCTGCCGCAAATGCCACGAAGCAGAGCATCGGCATGACTCTGCTATTGTTGCTCGGGAAGACCCGAACAGGGCTGTCCACGAGGACTTGCTGCATTTCAGGCGGTGAAGGTATTTGCAAAGAAAGTTTTTTCTCTGCGTTTTTCTCTGCAAACACCTGTAATATATACGTTTATGTTTATTATGGTATCGTCCTTATGATCCCGACGTGTCGCTTCGCTTTACGTCAGGCTGAAATCCAGTATCCTTTCAGATACTATGATTGAGTCCAAATAAAATTTGTTAAAAGCATCCCTGATACAGATTAATCCATACTTTTGTTCCCATTCAGTGAAGGCCGTAATCCGTGCGCTGTACGATAAGGTCTGTCAAGTGCGGGACACGTTGTGCCCCGCTTTCCTTTATCCGCAGACGATGCTTCCTCCCGCCAGTCAGCTTCCGTCCGTGCCTTGCCGGCATTCTTGCCCCAGAGGTGATTTTCATCATATTCCTCCTCCTTTTTCCATAACACAAAGACAAGTGTCAGTAGCTTGCGCATGCAGGCAACAATTGCCTTTCGCTTGGCTTGTGGGTTCTTTTCGACAATCCTTGTGTAGAAGACCTGCATGTTTTTATTGTGGTTGGTTGCCGACAAGGCCGGCATAAACAGACATTGCCGGATTGCGGCATTCCCCTTTTTGGAGATCCTCGTCTTGCCTTTGAACTTTCCCGACTCTTTGTGCACTGCGTCCAATCCGGCGTAACTTACCGCTTGTCGGATGTTGTTGAAGAGCCGGAAGCCGTTTGTCTCACACAATACCGTCACTGCGGTAATCAACCCCAGCCTTTTACTTTGGTTATCCGGTCAGCCTTTTCTTTTAATTCCCTGTCCTCTTCCGCCAACTTCCTGATTTGAGTCTCAGAAACTGTTTAAAAATAGAATAAAAATGTAATTAGTCATAATAAAACATTGACTGTCAGTTGTTTGATTCGATTATTATTTGTATCTTTACGAGTACCAACAAATAAAGAAGCAAATGAATAAAACTTGTCAGACCAGCTTGAGTGACAGCCACCGGAGTACAATAGCAGTCATTTTAAAAGACAAACGCAAGCGGAAACACTCTTTGCGAGAAATAGTTGATGCCGTCTTCTGCATGCTTAAAACAGGCTGTCAGCGGCGCATGCTTCCCAAAGATTTTCCGAACCGGCAA
>LBCX01000087.1 GCA_001657575.1 Bacteroidales bacterium Barb4 | reverse complement strand
ATCTCCGGTTTTGACCTGCTCCCACGCATCAAACAGGCGCGAAACCGTGCGCCAGTGAATGTTGACTGTCTGTGAAACAGCCTTCATTGAGTTGCCTTTATCTGAAAGAAGCAGGCAAAAACTTCGATCTCTGACTACTGAGTTGGTGCTTGTTTTGTGTAACAGGGCAAGCTGCTGCTTTTCTTCTTCCGTAAGCCTAATTTGTCTCATATACGGCTAATTAACAGGCAAATATACGAGACTATTGCCAAAATAGCAAGAAATACGACAGTAAATTTTATGAATTACTTATATTCTGTCATCCTTGCAGGATTTCATCGGGTCGCCCTGAAAGGGCATCCACAAGGGATGCCCCTACCGCTGCATGTGAGGCTGAAATCCTGCATTCTTTCGGAATGTGTGTAATATCCTTATAGTTACGGCTGTCTCTTCTATCGGACTCGCGTTAATATAGAGGTAAAATAAACGGATATGTGCCCCCGTGCAAACAAATTTCTCCCCCCATATCCGCCAACTTGGATTAAGTATGATAACTTTGCGCGCATTTGAGGAATTATAATCTCATGAACTGACAATGGGCGAAGACGAACTGATAGACTTTGTGCGCGGCACTAACGATTCCATCGCTAAGAGTCCCAATATCATTAAGGTAATAGGCGTAGGCGGCGGAGGAGGCAACGCCGTCAGCCACATGTACGAAGAGGGCATCAAGGATGTTTCCTTCATCTTGTGCAATACCGACAAGCAGGCGTTAGCCCGTTCTCCCGTACCCGAAAAGATCATTCTGGGGCGGACAATCACGCAGGGACTCGGCGCCGGAAACCAGCCGGCGAAAGCTCGCAAGGCGGCGGAAGAAAGCCTTGACGAGATACAGGACATGCTTGCCGACGGCACCAAGATGGTGTTCATCACCGCCGGTATGGGCGGAGGCACGGGAACGGGAGCCGCGCCCGTCATCGCCCGTATTGCCCGCGACATGGACATTCTGACGGTCGGCATCGTCACCATCCCCTTTCTCTTTGAGGGTAAAAAGAAGATCCTTCAGGCACTGAACGGTGTGGAAGAGACCGCCAAGCATGTGGATGCCCTGCTGGTCATCAACAACGAGAAACTGCGCGACATATACTCCGACCTTACCGCCATCAACGGCTTCAAAAAGGCGGACGATACGCTCACGGTAGCTGCCAAGAGCATCGCCGAAATCATCACCCTGCCCGGCATTATCAACCTTGACTTTGCCGATGTGGAAACGACCATGAAAAACGGCGGCGTTGCCCTTATGAGCAACGGCTACGGCGAAGGAGACGAGCGGGTACGCATTGCGCTGGATGACGCGCTCAACTCCCCCCTGCTGGGTCACAAGAGCGTGAAATATGCCCGGCGGCTTCTGCTCAACGTCTATTTCAGCGAGGAAGCCGAGCTGCTCATGGAAGAGATGAACTACATCGACAAGTTTATGACGGGCTTCAACAAGGATGTGGAGGTTATCTGGGGGATGGCTATTGACAATGCGCTGGGCAGGAAAACGAAGGTGACCATCCTTGCGACCGGCTTCACGGTGGAAGACGTTCTCTCCGTTACCGACCCCGTCAAGGCGGAAGCCCTCCGCGCAGAGGAAGAGGAACGCCTCCGGCAGGAACAGCAGGAGAAGGAGATGATAGACCAGTACTACGGCAAGGTCAACGGCTTTGAACAGCGCACCCATATTGTGGTGCTCCGTCCGGACGAGCTGGACAATGACCTGCTGATAGCCCTTATTGAAGACCATCCCGCCTACAACCGCAGCCCCAAGCTCATCGCCGCCGCCCGTGCCGGTGCACCGTCCGAAACGTCTGCCGCCAAAAGCACCGGCAACCGTCCTGCCTCTCCTTCAAGGACAGTCATCCAATTTCAATAACCATTAACAACAGCGATATGCCTTTATTTGACCAAGTCAGTCAAGACATCAAATCCGCCATGCTGGCGAAAGACAAAATCCGCCTGCAAGCCTTGCGCGGAATAAAGAAAGAGTTCCTCGAAGCCAAGACCGCCAAAGGCGGCGACGGCGAACTAAGCGACGAAGCAGCCGTTAAAATCTTGCAGAAGATGATAAAGCAGCGCAAGGAAAGTGCTGCCATCTACACCGAACAAAGCCGCCCCGAGCTGGCAGCGGACGAGCTGGCGGAAGCCGCTGTCATCGAAGCCTACCTTCCCCGACAAATGTCCCCCGAAGAATTGGAGTCAGCCTTGAAAGCCCTCATCGCCCAAACAGGTGCATCGGCCCCGCAGGACATGGGCAAGGTAATGGGTGCCGCCACGAAAGCCTTAGCCGGCAAAGCCGAAGGGCGGGCTGTCTCCGAAGCTGTCAAACGACTGCTGAATAATTAATCTGCATTACCGGAAATCCCTTCGGGGCATCTGCACAGCATTGGTTACTAATCATCAGGAGCAATGAAATATGCAGACGTTATCCTGCCGTTGCCGTTGGACAGCGGCTTTACCTATCGCATACCGCCGGATATGGAGCGGGCGGTAGTGACGGGTTGCCGCGTGGTTGTGCCTTTCGGGAAGCGGCGGTATTATACGGCGATCGTGACGGAGGTGCATGAGCGGGCGCCGGAGGCAGCGTATGAATTGAAGGAGATATTCGCGCTACTGGACGCCGCTCCCGTGTTACGCCGTCCGCAGTTGCGGTTTTGGCGGTGGGTGGTGTCTTATTATCTGTGTGCCTTGGGAGATGTGTACAGGGCGGCACTGCCGGCGGGCTTGAAGTTGGAGAGCGAGACAACGGTTGCTTGCAGGGAGGATTTCGAGGCGGAGGTGCCTTTGCGACCCAATGAGCAGGCGGTGCTGGATGCTTTTGCCGGCGTGATGAAACTGAAGGTGTCCGATTTGGAAAAGAAGACGGGGCTGCGCAATGTGATGCCGGTGATTACGTCCCTCATGGCGCGGGGAGCGGTGACGGTCGGCGAGGAATTGAAGAAGGGCTTTGTGCCGAAGAAGGAGACTTTTCTCCGCCTTGCGGAAGATTGCAGGGAGGAGGGGAAACTGCAAGCCGTATTTCAGGCATTGAAAAGGGCGAAGAAGCAGGAGATGCTGTTGCTTGCTTTCCTCGACCTTGGGCGGGTGTTGAATCCGGCTTTGGCAAAGGAGGTTTCCAAACGTGAACTGTCGGAGCAGCCGGACTATGCGCCTTCCGCCTTGGAGGGCTTGCTGAAACGGGGCGTATTGGAGAGTTATGAAAAGGAGGCAAGCCGTTTGCAAATACCCGTCTGCCGCCTGCAACCGTTGAAGCCGCTGACGGCGGCGCAGGAGGAGGCTTACGCCGCCGTCCATGAATCGTTCAAGACGAGGGATGTCTGCCTTTTGCACGGCGTGACCTCCGGCGGAAAGACGGAGATCTATGTCCGCATGATAGACGATGTGCTGAGGCTCGGTCGCCGCGCACTTTATCTGCTGCCGGAGATAGCCGTGACAACACAGATTACGGAGCGGCTGGCGAAGCTGTTCGGCGACAGGTTGCTGGTCTTTCATTCCAAGTTTTCTGACAATGAGCGGGTGGAGGTTTGGAATAAGCTCTTGTACGGCAACGAGCCGCTGGTGGTGCTCGGCGTGCGTTCCGCCCTTTTTCTTCCTTTCGGGGATTTGGGGCTGGTCATTGTGGACGAGGAGCATGAGACAAGCTACAAGCAGCAAGACCCTGCGCCCCGCTATCATGCCCGCAATGCCGCCATCGTTCTGGCGGGAATGCACGGGGCGAAAACGCTTTTAGGCTCTGCCACGCCTTCCATCGATTCCTATTATAATGCCACGACCGGCAAGTACGGCTTGGTGGAATTGTCCGTCCGCTACGGCGACTGCCTGACGCCGGAAATCATCCCCGTTGATATAAAGGAGTTGAAGCGGAAGAAGATAATGAAGGACACCCTCTTCTCTCCCTTGCTGACGCAAAAGACGGAAGCGGCATTGAAGCAGGGGGAACAGGTCATCCTTTTCCAAAACCGGCGCGGCTTTGCCCCCCTGATGGAGTGTAAGGCTTGCGGCTGGATACCCCATTGCGAACATTGCGACGTGAGCCTGACCTACCACAAAGCCAAGAATCAGCTTGTCTGCCATTATTGCGGATACACCCGCTACCTGCCCGCCCAATGCCCAGCCTGCGAGAACAGGGAACTGCGGATGCAGGGCTTTGGCACCGAAAAGATTGAAGAGGAAGCCACCGCCCTTTTCCCCGCCGCCAAGACGGAGCGGATGGACTTCGACACTGCCCGCACACGGGCGGCTTACGAGCATATCCTTGCCGACTTCGAGAAGGGGAAAACACAGATACTGATTGGCACGCAAATGCTGTCCAAGGGCTTGGACTTCGGGAACGTCAGCACGGTTGGCATACTCAACGCCGACAGTCTGATGAACATTCCCGACTTTCGCGCCCACGAGCGGGCATTTCAGTTGATTGTGCAGGTCAGCGGTCGCGCCGGAAGGCGGGACAAGCGGGGGACGGTTGTACTCCAAACCTCCCAGCCTGCCCATCCGATTGTTCAGGCGGCGGTACGGTCTGATTACAAAGGCATGGTCAGCCTGCAACTCGAAGAGCGCAAGCTGTTCCGCTATCCTCCATACTACCGGTTGATTGTCATGGTGCTCCGCAGCCGCGACGAGAAGGTGCTGAAAGACGTATCCCTGCTCTATGCCGACAAGTTGCGCGTCCGTTTGGGGGAAAGGGTGTTAGGACCCGTAACGCCGGTTATCACCCGTGTGCAGACGCTCCACATCCGCCACATCCTGTTGAAGATAGAGATAACGGCAGCCGTTGCGCCCATTCGGGAAATACTGCTGTCGGTGCACAGGGAGATGCAGGAATATCCTGCCGTCAGGCAGCTGCTTATACATTATGATGTGGATCCGGCGTAATTCACAGTAAAAGCGAACTGTCCCCATAGCTTAAAAACCGGAAGTCGTGCGCAAGCGCATAGTCATAAACTGCTTTCCAATCCCCTTTGACAAAGGCGGAAATTAGGAGGAGAAGCGTACTCTTGGGCTGGTGAAAGTTGGTGATGATGCCCTTTACAATCCGGAAGGTGTAGCCGGGGACAATCATAATCTGTGTGGCGGCAGTCAGGCGGTCGGCTTGCCGCCTGTCCAAGTAATCCAATATATGCTGCAAGGCTTCGGCGGCGGTGAGGTCGGCGGCGGTGTCACCGTAAGGTGTCCATTGGGCGACGGTCAGGTCGTCAGGCGTTGCATCGGGGTGCGAAGCGAGTTTCATGCCTATGTAGTAGAGGCTTTCCAAAGTGCGCACGGAAGTGGAGCCTACGGCTATGACCCGTTCGGGATGCGCCTGTATCCGCTCTATGAGGCGGCGGGGGACGGAAAACCATTCCGTGTGCATCTCATGCCCTTCTATCGTATCGCTTTTGACGGGCTTGAACGTGCCCGCTCCCACATGAAGGGTCAGCTCCTCCCGTCCGAAGCCTTTGGTATCTAACGCCGCCAGCACCTCCGGGGTGAAATGAAGCCCCGCCGTCGGTGCCGCCACCGAACCTTTTATCTTGGAATAGACCGTCTGATACGTCTGCAAATCCTGCGCCTCCGTCTCCCTATGCAGATAGGGCGGAATGGGGAGAACGCCGGCGGCATCCAGCCAGTCGGCAAACGTGCAGAATGGCGCGTCCCACGTAAACACTACCCGACAGGTATCCCCGAAACTCTCCACCCTTTCCGCCGACACTGTCACCTCCGTTCCCGCCACTCGTACCGTCCGCCGCAAAACACCCTCTTTCCACTTCTTCAAATTGCCGACCATGCAGATCCAGCCGCACCGCCCCGTCTGCTGAAAGGCAAGCGCATAATCGCGCGGATCCGCCGGTTCCAGACAGAAGATTTCCACCTGCGCCCCCGTATCCTTGCGGAAAAGCAGGCGGGCTTGTATCACACGTGTATTGTTGAATATCAGCAGAGAGCGGTCAGGCAGACAGTCCGGCAACCGCTTGAACAGGGTTTCCCGTATCTCCCCCTCTTTATAAAGCAGCAACTTGGACATATCCCGCTGCTCAACCGGAAACTTGGCAATCCGTTCATCCGTCAGAGGATAATCATACCCCTCCGTCCGAATATGCCGCATCATTGCATTCATGTCCGCAAAAGTAGCATAAATCCCTTCGATTTTACCACTCCTTTTCGCTGCGCCGTTTCTGCTGTTGCTGCATCTGCATTTGTTTTACCTTCTCCTGCGTATCTTTTTCATCTTGCAGGAAGGCATCAAGGATTTGCTTGGCGTTGTCTTGGCTCATCTGTTCATTGGGCTGTACTTCTTCTTGGGTTTTGTCTTGTTTCTGGTCGTTTTGTTGTTGCTGCTGTTGGTCTTGTTGCTCTTTGTTTTCATCTTTCTGTTCCTCTTTTTGCTGGTCTTGATTCTGGTCTTCGTTTTGCTGCTGCTGGTCTTGCAACAGTTTTTGGGCTAAGGCGAGGTTGTAACGGGTTTCGTGGTCTCCGGGGTTCATGCGGAGAGCTTGCTTGTACGCCTCTATACTTTTGGCATAGTCTTTATTTTGCATGGAGATATTGCCCGTGTTATGATAGACTTCCGAGAGGCGCAACCTGCCTTCGGGTGTTTGCGCCAGTTTATCGCCCTGTCCGGCTGTCAGTTGATACTGTTCTGCTGCTTCGGGCAGTTTGTTTTGCTTGTAAAGAGCGTTTCCCAAGTTATACGTTCCTTCCACAGAACGGGGGTTTACATCTATTCCTTTGCGATAGGCGATTTCCGATTCGGTGAATTTCTCTTCTTTGAAGAGTTTGTTGCCGTCACGGACGTTTTTGCGTTCGGCTTTTTGGGCGGAAACAGCCTCCGCA
The DNA here is from genome assembly GCA_001657575.1 of Bacteroidales bacterium Barb4. Lineage (GTDB taxonomy): Bacteria > Bacteroidota > Bacteroidia > Bacteroidales > Tannerellaceae > Barb7. The sequence continues at coordinate 3,878 of LBCX01000087.1, read as the reverse complement.
CAAAAGATGAAAGTAATCAAGCACAAGATTAGTTTTTCTATATACTTCATATCTTTTTAATTATTACGTGGAAATTAAGCCTCTTGTTCTTCAATACTCATTATTTTAAGTACCGGCTTTTTCTTTGTATCAACAACCGTTTGTTGCAGGTTTTCTTCGCATACAATTTTATATTTAACATTCCCAAGAACAATACCATACAATGAAACATCGGTTTCTCCTTTTATCTCCTCTCCATGGATGGTTTAAATACCCATTTCCCTGTATCAATATTAGAGCCGATCATTGTACCTTCAAAGACAGATGTGCTTTCTTGTTCTACATTGTAATAGTAATTTTCGGAGGGTAACATCTCTTCCGGCAATACTTTTTTATCATAGGTGTTCAAACTGAAGACTTCACCGTTTTGTATTGCCACAAAATACTCTCCTTCAAATTCAGGATGAATATATAATTCTCTTAAATCAATTTTACCTTGAATAAAATCCGCAAGTCTGTTGAATGACAGTTGAACGGATATATAATGATCGTCATCAAACAACAGGCATAAATACCTTGTTCCGATTTTATCTTTTCCAATAAACAGTTGGGGAACATCATAGTATTCAATAATTCGCTCTAATGTAATTGTTCTATTCATTTCGATAGAGTTTAGCTCTGCTTATATCATAATTTTTAGCACGCCACCATGAATAATGATAGGGGCTCGTAAACGTTTTTAATAGTAAACCATCTTCCTTACTTAATATTATCTCTGCAATCTTCTTATTTCTAAATTTAGGTAACTTCAATAATTTCTTTGTTGCATCTAAATTATTAAATACAGAAAGTGCTCTTGCTGTACATTCCGATATGCAGGTAAATACTTTGGTATTATCTGCCTCTCTTTAAGAAATAAAATCAGAAGATTCAATGTTTTCACTTCTAACTATTCTGTAAAATAACTCATTGTTTGGTTCAAAAGCATTTTCGGGAGGGCACTGCTCCGGCAAGACTTCAAACCATTCCATAGATAAACACTTTTCCATTTTTATTGTTGAAATAACTTTATCTTCCTGAATACCCTGTTTTTCCTGTCCAGCGTCAGGCACTCGGCTATCAGCAGGAAGAGGGCTATCCATGCCAGCACATGAAACTGTTCGTCGTATTCGGAATAAACCTTGCCGTCCAATTCCGATTTGTTCATCTTGTCAATCTCTTTCTGCAAGGCGTTCAATGCCGAATTGGTGTTATCCGCACGAGCATACATGCCGTTGCCGGCAGCGGATATTTCCTGACACATCTGTTCGTTCAGCTTGGTGATGACTACGTTGCCCGATTTGTCCTTCATAAAATCGCTTCCCGCACCTACGGGGATGGGCGAGCCTTGCAACTGCCCAATGCCGATGATATTCACGCGGATACCCTTTTCGGCGGCGGCTTTGGCGGCACCTACGGCATCGTCCTCGTGATTCTCACCGTCGGTTATCAGGATGATGGCTTTGTCGGAAGTCTCATTTGGGGTGAACGAGCGGGCGGCAAGGTTGATGGCGGCACCGATAGCCGTTCCCTGTGCGGAAACCATAGAGGGATTGATGGACGAGAGGAACATTTTCGCCGATATATAGTCGGACGTAATGGGCAACTGCGTAAAAGCATCTCCCGCAAAGACGATCAGCCCCACTTTGTCGTTGCTAAAGCCGTCGGTCAGCCGCGAGAGCATCTGCTTGGACTTTTCCAGCCGGTTTGGTGCAACATCTTCCGCCAGCATGGAATTGGATACGTCCAGACATACCATAATCTCCACTCCCTGCCGCTTTACCGTCTCCAGCTTCGAGCCGAACTGCGGTCCCGCAATCACAAGAATAACGGCGGCAACAGCGGCAAACGACAGCCAAAACTTCAACGCCTGTCGCTTGTGTGACACTTCGGGCATCAGCTCCTTCAACAGCGCGGGATTTCCGTATTTCCTGACCGCCGCCCGCTTTCGGGCAATGGCATAGACGTACAACCCTATCAATGCGGGAAGCACAAACAACAAATAGAGGAACTCCGGATGTGCAAAACGAAACATAGTAAACCTCCTTTAATTTGACGAAACTGTTTTTCCGGCAGCAAAAGTAGAAAAAAAATAAACCTGATAATGTACAGGAAAGACAACGGCATTTCCTGTATTGGGATGATCGTTGTGGCTGACTATAACTCAATTGCGTCCGCTTACAATTCAATTGCGGCTGCTGCTTGCAATTCAATTATGGTTGCATTAGTGATTTGTGCCTTCAAAGATATCGCGCTGGTCTTTTGACTGGGAGGCTTTCAAGCTGTAATTATTAAAGGTATAGGTGAGAGAAAGGGTAATCATGGGGTAGGCAGGGCGGATGTGGGTGACGGAACGCAGGTCGGGCGTGGTGATGGTACTCACGTAGCGGGCAGAACCGAACACATCGCGGAAGGCAAGGGTAGCGGAGAGCTTGCGGGCGAGCATTTGCTGACGGACGGCGAGGTTGACGTACCAAAAAGCATCGGTTTGTCCCTGCGTTGTGACAGAGGGGCCTACAAAGTTACCGTCCAACTGGATGCGGGTGTATTTTCCGGCATCGAAAGCGTTGTTAAGGGTGATGTCGTAGTTTGTGCTGGTTTCGTCCTTGTCGTTTTTCAACATTTTGTTTACCACGCGGTAGTAGTAGAGGCTGCCGTTGAGGGAGATGTTCCACCAACGGGCGGCTTGCACTTGGGTGTTGAGTTCCAAACCTGTGGAGTAATCGTTTCCGACGTTTGCCATGGAGTCGAGGGTTACGCCGGCTCTGATGGCGGATTCGTAGGGAATGCGCAGGCGTTCGATTTTGTCGGCACGGCTACGGTGGAAGGCGGTGGCGGAAACACTATGGTTGCCGATGTTCTTTTTGTAGTTCAGCTCAAAGGAGTTGATAAACTCGTTGCGGATGTCGGGGTTCCCTATTTCAGCGGAATAAAAGTCGCGGTAGGTGATATAAGGCTCCATGTAGAAAAGTTGGGGACGGGTGATGCGGCGGGAATAGGATACGAGCAGTTGCTGTTCCCGCGGGAGGTTGTAGCCCAGATGCACGGAGGGGAAAAGGTGGAAATTATTATAGGTGCGGTCGGAAGCAGATACATCGCTGCGCAATACGCGATGGGTATGTTCGCCGCGCAAGCCTATCTGGTAATTGAATGACTTATAGGCATCGGAAACAAGGGCGTAAACGGAATTGATACCGTTTTGGAAATAGAAGAAGTTGTCGAAAATCTTATCATCGGTGCGGAATACGAATTTCTTTTCTTCGGGTTTCCAAAACTCCATGCTGTAAACACCGTCTTCGAGATAAGAATAGTATTGATAACCGGCTTCCAAACGTCCGGTTGTGCTGTACGGGAGGATGTAATCCACATTGCCGCGCACCGTCCATCGGTGTTCATCCTCGTAGGCGCGGTGTCCCATTTGGCGGTAGTCATCTTCGTAGGTGTCGTGTTGGGGAGAACGCCCTTTATAGTAATTCTTGACTGCCTCTTTGTACACTTTGGTCGGGTTGTTCATCCGGTTGCGGTCAACATCGGAGTCGAAAAGGTCGCTTTGGAAATATTCCAAGGCATCGCCGCCGTATTTAAGGTAGAAACTGCCGGTGATTTGATGCCCTTTGTCGTTGAACTTATGATCGGCACCAACGGTACCCAAATAATAGGTTTCGTTGATATGATAATAGTCACGGCTGAAATAATATTCCGGTTCGGGAGCAAAAGAGGATGAGTAGATACTGATACTTTGCTCGCTGTAATCAAGGTCGCCGGTGCGTAACCGCCCACCATAGCCTCCTTCGACATCGGCAGTAAAGGTGGTTCTGGGCAGAACATATTGCCAGCCTCCCTTCAACGAATAGGTGAAG
>LBCX01000379.1 GCA_001657575.1 Bacteroidales bacterium Barb4 | reverse complement strand
TAAGCAGGAGGCTGTCCGACTCTATGCGCTGAGACAGTATCAAGGCATCGTTTGAAGACGCGAGCAATAGGTCGGCTGCCGTCTGGTCTCCGCCATTCAACTTTATCCCGTTTATCTTTGGCTTTCCCGTCAGCTGGTCGTAATCGGTTACGCCCCAGCCGCCACCGGCACCCGTAGAGCCTATTCCGGATGTCAGTTCGTCCCAGTTGTCAACGGTCAATACTTCGCCGTCTATCGCAACGTCTCCAAAATCCCGCCTGAACTGTTCATATCCGCTTATGGTAACGGATACCTGAATTCCATTTAAATTGGATATGACTACTTCATTGGTGCTCGCCTTTGCTTCTGAAAGACCGTTGTCGTAGACAAATCCTATCTGTCCGTTGGTCAATCTGGCTATGTTAAGTTCGGCATTATCATTTCCATGCGGATAATCGATAGAATTTCCCACGCTTCCTGTCCCGCCTATGCCTATTGTAAGTTCGGAAAAGTTGGCGGGAGTAAGCAGTTCATCATTCACCGACACCTCGCCAAAGTCATAGCGAAACTGTTCGCGACCGTTCAGACAGACGGATACCTTCAATCCCTTCATGTTGAAGATTGATACCTCGTTTGTACTGACTTTCAGTTTCAAATTGTCGTTGACAAATGAAATCTGTCCGCTGGGAAGTCGGCTTATTAAAAGTTTGACTTCAGAAAACGCGCTTAAAGAAGCGAAAAGAAAAACTATCGATAGTAAACGTTTCATATTGAGTTGTTTTTTTGTTCGAGTTCTACAATGCGGCTCTCCAATGCCCTTATTCTTTTCTCCAATATTTCAAAAAGGATATTTGCATCGTTATCCTTATTCGGGCATGGGATATTTTCAGAACTTCCTGGAGTCGGCGGAGGGCATGGAGGGCATGGGGTAGGAGGGGGGCAGCATGAATCGCACTTGTCGTAACATCCCGCCTCTGAACAGGTAAGATTTCCCATTGTAAGCTTCAACACGCCATATTCAATGCTCGCACTGGTCACTACTTTTCCGTTTCCTGATATGGAGACGCTTATGACACCCTTCTTTGACGATGATGCAAAAGGAGCGGTTATATCTCCAAGTACCGACAGGTTACCGTTTATCTCTGCTTTTCCTTTTAAAAATGAATCTTTCTCTACTATTAAATTCTCTCTTGCGGTCAAATTTTTTGTTGCCGTCAAAAAATTGCCGATAACCTCATAAAATGGACGCGATTCGTTTCCAATGTTAAATGCATTCGGAGTTGCAGGGACAATGCCACCGCCATACGCTGTATCTCCATTGATTATGATACCGCTCATGGTTGAATCGCCTTTGACTTCCAAGTCTCCGGTTAGCATAGATTTTCCAGTTACGTCGAGCTTGCCTTTCATGGTGGAATCACCCGTCACTTCGAGCTTGCCGCCTATTTTGGCATTTCTCTGAACGTCCAAGTCCATGAAGTAGATACTCTTAAATCGGAGACTTTCACTGCCTATCGATATGGAATCATTCAACGTTGGCAATATGTCTCCGCCCGTTGCTATTCCGCCCGTTCCGACGAATATTTTTTTCCATCGAAAAGACGCGCTGCCTATCGATTTGGCATTGTCCTCGTCCGGCATAACATCCCCACTCGACTTTACCCCGCCCGTGCCGGCATATATTTTATTAAACCGAAACTTGTCTTGTCCACTTTCATTGATTCCGACAGTTCCCTTGTCATCGGCAAAAGGGAGTATTGAGCCATTGATTACGTACTTGATAAATTTGGAATCGGTCTTTAACTTTATCGTGTATTTCTCAATATTGTCAGAAAGTATTATCCCTTCCGCGCCTATACGAATTATAGCCATCTCAATCTCTGTGGAAGGTAGATTTTGCCCTTCCATTTTCACAGGAAAACTTGCTATAGCCAGACGTGTAGGGATTATTTTTCGAGGTGGGTCAAGAGTTTCTCCTGCCTTTACAATCGGATACTTCCATTTCAACGCCAAATCGTTCGTTTCTCTGTCGGACTGCAGGCGCATCTCGTCAATCTGTATGTATGCACCCGCTCCTCTGCTTGCCACGTCGTCCTCTGTCTCTGCAACATCTCTCTTGACTTCTTCAGAGCCTGAAGGCGCGTC
>LBCX01000378.1 GCA_001657575.1 Bacteroidales bacterium Barb4 | reverse complement strand
TTGTGTCATTATTCATTTAAGGCACAAAGAATTATGAAGAGTAAGGAAGAACAGTTAACAGAGAAATTGAAGGTTGTAAAATTGAAATTGCAGAGTGAAAGGGTCAAGAGTAAATCATTGGAAAACAGGCCGGTCACAAGCGGGAAACAGGCGAAAGCATTGAAAGCGGCATGCCTGGAGTTAAAAAAACTGATCTTCTGAACGGAACGACGACGGTACGGGAAAGCAATCGTGTGCCTATCCGAGACATCGGTCACACAACGGCTTTGCCTATTGAAAGGTTATACGGGGATGACAGACATTTTAAGGCCTGCACAAAAGCGATTGCCGGCGTAAGGGTGCGGGAGGTGATGAGGGAAACGGATTGTCTGCTGCCGCCCCGTCAACGGTCAATCGCCCGTTTTATGAATCTGTCGTATACGCTTGAATGGAGCAGGAACATGCAGCGGATTTTTGCTTCCCTGAACGCAAATGAGCGGCAGACCCTTGATTTTGTCAATACACACGGTAAAACAACAAGTGAATCAGGCGGTGTCTTCGGCTTTGTAAACGGCGTATTGAAGCGGGTAAAGCCGGAAGGTCTGTCCAAAAAGAGTATTGACGCCCGTTTGAAAGAGACGGACAGGATGTTGAATAACAGGAATAAGCGGATGGTACGGTTCAAGTCTTCGGTTCGCGGACAGTTGGAACGGGATCCGGATAAACCTGCGGGTGAGAAGAGCGTATGGAATGCTTCAGGCGATATGACAGAATCTCTTTTTGGCTGCTGCAGGTTTAAGCGGCCGGGGAATCCGCTGTACGGGGTGACTGCCTGTGTTTTGATTTTGCCTTTACTCACGCGGACAGGCGACAGAGACCGGCCTTCCGCGGTTGAGTTCAAGCGTTGTCCTGAGGGTGTTTTTATGAAGGATTTGGAGAGTTGGACGAAAGGCAGTCTTACGGATAATCTTGCGGTGATGAATACACTTGCCGGATGAAACAGGGGATTTGATATTTTGGACACACCCTACCCGAAGGGACTTCTGCGTAACATCAGTTATTACTCTGACTACTAACTTCCAACTACAAACTTCTAAAATAAAAAATATGGACACACAACACAATGCAGATGAATTATTCGGGAAAACAGGTTTAACGTTGCCGCCTGCTCCCGTGCCTTTGGGATTGTACAAACCCGCCCTGACAGTGGAAGGCAAATACCTTTATCTTTCCGGTCACCTTCCCGTGCAGGAGGATAAATCGCTTATCAAAGGGCGTGTCGGGCTTGACTTGGACATGGACGCAGGTAAGCTGGCTGCCCGTCAGGCAGGTCTTACCATGCTGTCAACCATCAAAAATCATCTTGGCTCATTGAATAAGGTGAAGCGTGTCATCAAGGTGTTCGGCATGGTAAACTGCACTCCCGACTTTGCGAAGCATCCCTACGTAATCAACGGGTGCAGCGAACTCTTTGCTACCGTCTGGGGTACGGACAACGGGGTAGGCACCCGCAGTGCTATAGGTGTCAGCTCCCTGCCCGACAATATTCCGGTGGAGATAGAGGCGATTTTTGAATTGATTTAGGCGACGGGAGAACGATTACCCGCTGTTGATAGTTTGATTATTATAAGGGTAACAGCCATATCGCATTGCAAATTGGGCATTGTTAGGTAAACATAGATTTATATATTTGTACCAAAAAACGATATGAATTGTACCAAATGTTCAAGTGAGAAACGTGTAAAATCAGGTATGCTTAAAGGCCGTCAGCGTTATAAAAGTAAAGAATGCGGATGTAATTATACGATTGAACTCAAGTCTGCTGCCAAACCGGCTTTAATGAAGAAACAGGCTCTTCATCTCTATTTGGAAGGCTTGGGCTTCCGCTCTGTCGGAAGATTCCTGAACGTGAGTCATGTAACGGTTTATGAATGGATATGCTCTTTCGGGCTTCAAGAGAAAATGTTGCAATTGGAAGCAAACGAAATAGAAACAGTTGAAATGGATGAAATGCACGGCTGTATCAATCAAAAAAACTACTGTTGGATATGGATTGCTGTTGACAGACTTGGGAAAAGATTCATTGATTTCATTGTTGGCGACAGAAGTACGGAAACAGGAAAAAAGTTGTGGGAAAAGATAAACGG
>LBCX01000377.1 GCA_001657575.1 Bacteroidales bacterium Barb4 | reverse complement strand
CCGACAGGGGGGTCGGAGAGGTGCCTTTTGACCGTTCTGAATCTCCTAAGGGCTTAGGAGATTCTCCTAAGAGCTTGGGAGAATCTCCCAAGCGTTTCGTCTCTTCTCCTCAAGGCTTGGGAGATTCTCCTAAGCGTTTAGGAGATAAAACATAAGAATAACCTGAAAGGAACCGGATATGCTGCACCTGATACAGCCGGAAGAGTATGAAAACTATTAACACCATCAACCGTTCAGTTTCGGGGTACAAAACAGGTGAAGGCAGAATATACTTTACAAACTACTAATAAAGAGACAGATATATGCAAACCGATTTGATTTACGGAATAGAGGATCGCCCGCCCGTAAAAGAGGCGTTGTTCGCCGCCCTCCAACATTTGCTTGCCATCTTTGTGGCGATTATCACCCCGCCGTTAATCATAGCCGGAGCGTTGAAGCTGGACTTGGAGACGACCGGCTTTCTTGTTTCGATGGCTTTGTTTGTGTCCGGCGTCTCCACCTTCATACAGTGCCGGCGGGTCGGCTTCGTAGGGGCGGGACTGCTTTGTATTCAGGGGACGAGCTTCTCGTTCATAGGGCCTATTATTACGGCAGGGCTGGCAGGCGGGTTGCCGCTGATCTTCGGAGTCTGTATTGCGGCGGCACCGGTTGAGATGGCGGTCAGCTATACGTTCAAGTATCTGCGTACCATTATCACGCCGCTGGTGTCGGGCATCGTGGTGACGCTCATCGGGCTGAGCCTTGTCAAGGTTGGGATTGTTTCCTGCGGAGGAGGCTACGGGGCGATGGACAACGGCACGTTTGGGAGTGCCCGTAATCTTATGGTGGCGGCGGCGGTATTGCTCAGCGTCCTGTTTTTCAACTGTTGCAGAAACAAGTATCTGCGCATGAGTTCCATTGTGTTGGGGATAGGCACAGGCTATCTGCTGGCGTTAGCCTTGGGCATGGTGGATATGAGTGCCGTTTCTCTGGAAAGCCATCTGTCGGGGTTTCACGTTCCAGTGCCGTTCAAATACGGGCTGGACATTAACTGGCACTCTTTCCTCGCCTTTGCATTGATTTATCTGATTACGTCGATAGAGGCAACGGGCGATATAACCGCCAACTCCATGACTTCCGGGCTGCCCGTTGAAGGGAAAACGTATCTGAAACGGGTGTCGGGGGGCATATTTGCCGACGGGCTGAACTCCCTGCTTGCCGGTGTGTTCAACTCCTTTCCCAATTCCATCTTTGCACAGAACAACGGCATCATTCAGCTGACGGGCGTTGCCAGCCGGTACGTGGGCTATTACATTGCCGCAATGCTCGTGCTGCTCGGTTTGTTTCCCATTGTCGGCATCGTCTTTTCGCTGATGCCCGACCCTGTGCTGGGGGGAGCCACGCTACTGATGTTCGGCACGGTGGCTGCCGCCGGCATACGCATCATAACCTCGCAGGAAATCAACCGCAAGGCGACGCTGGTGCTTGCCGTCAGCCTCTCGCTCGGCATAGGTGTGGAGCTGATGCCCGACATACTTGGCACTGCCCCCGAAGCCGTGAAAAGCATCTTCTCCTCCGGTATTGCCACTGGCGGACTGGCGGCAATCATTACCAACATCGTGGTACGGGTCAAAGAAGGGAAAGGCGAATAACTGATGCTGTGCAGATGCCCCGAAGGGGCAAGAGATTTCAGCCCCACATGGAGCGTAGCGGAATGTGGGGTCATAAAGAACGATACAAACTACAAACGATGGTTTACAATGCAATATATATTCGGTCGTCCTTTCAGGACTTCCTTATCGGCTTCATTTTTAACCCCACATTCCGCTACGCTCCATATGGGGCTGAAATCTTTTGCCCCTTTCGGGGCATCTGCAAACATCAGTGAATAAATTATGTTAGTTATCAGTCCGGCAGAATTAAGAAGCAACTTGGGAAAGTATTTGGATATTGCCCAAAAAGAGAAAAAGGAGTGCGTAATAACCGATGAAGACATAAAGGACGCTTTGACGGGAGAGGAATTAAAGTTGCGTATGCACAATTATATTGATGCCCTTTTCGACAAATGAAAGTTATATACAGCAAAATAGATGTGATGCCCTGAAAGGGCAAGGGATTTCAGCCCCACATGCAGCGAAGCGGAATGTGGGGTCATAA
>LBCX01000086.1 GCA_001657575.1 Bacteroidales bacterium Barb4 | reverse complement strand
GGGGTGACTGCCTGTGCATTGATTTTGCCTTTACTCACGCGGACAGGTGACAAAGACCGGCCTTCCGGGTTCAAGCGTTGTCTTGAGGGTGTTTTTATGAAGGATTTGGAGAGTTGGACGAAAGGCAGTCTTACGGATAATCTTGCGGTTAAGAGGATGAATACACTTGCCGGATGAAACAGGGGATTTGATATTTTGGACACCCTACCCGAAGGGGCATCTGGTAGCATCAATAAGTAACAGGGATGAAATAATACCGTGTTTCTGGCACAAATATCACCACCATACTTTATTTCACGTATATTTGCGCCGTCGCTGTTAGGGGTGTTCCTTTCCCGCAGGGAAAGGATCTGAGATTAAACCCTTGCACCTGATATGTCGTAACGGCATCGGAGGGAAACGGTCAGCTTGTCACAGATTGTGCATTGCACGTCAGCATTTGAAGCCGTTCCGTAGTTCTTACGAAACGGCTCTTTTAGTATCAACAGCAGTAATATGGATAAGACAGGATTCAGGATTAAGTACCCGTCGTCGAGAAAGGTGTACGTGAAGGGGGAGAGGCATGACATTGCCGTAGGGATGCGCGAGGTGTCGCTGGCGGATACTGTCCGCGTGGATGCGGCAGGTGGGAAGGTTGCGGAAGCCAACAAGCCTGTGCGGCTGTACGACACAAGCGGGGTATATTCCGACCCGGACATTCCGATAGACATACGGAAAGGGCTGCAACCGCTGCGCGACGCTTGGACAGCCGGCAGGGACGACACCGAGCGTTTGGCAGGCGTTTCATCGGACTACTGCCGCAAGCGTTTGGCGGACGCTACGCTTGATGCCATACGCTTCCCGATTGTTAACCTCCCTCGCAGGGCAAAAGCCGGCAGGAACATCACCCAGATGTATTATGCGCAACAGGGCATCGTTACCCCCGAAATGGAATACGTCGGCATCCGCGAGAATATCCCCCCCGAAACGGTCAGGGACGAGATAGCCGCAGGTCGTGCCGTTCTCCCCGCCAACATCAACCATCCCGAAGCCGAGCCGATGATTATCGGCAGCCGCTTTCTGGTCAAGATAAACACCAACATCGGCAATTCCGTCCTCTCGTCCGGCATTGAGGAGGAGATAGAGAAAGCCGTATGGAGCTGCAAATGGGGCGGCGATACGCTGATGGATTTATCGACCGGCGAAAACATCCACGAGACACGGGAATGGATTATCCGCAACTGCCCCGTCCCCGTGGGAACCGTCCCCCTCTACCAAGCCTTGGAGAAGGCGGACGGCGATATCAGCCGCCTGAGCTGGGAGATATACCGCGACACGCTGATTGAGCAATGCGAGCAGGGCGTGGACTATTTCACCATCCATGCGGGACTGCTTCGCAGCAGCCTTCCCCTGATAAAAAGCCGTACAACGGGCATCGTCTCGCGCGGCGGTTCCATCATAGCCAACTGGATGAGCCTGCGGCAGGAGGAGAACTTCTTCTATACCCGCTTTGATGAAATATGCGAAATATTGAAGCAGTACGATGTTGCCGTATCGCTCGGCGACGGGTTGCGTCCGGGGTCAATGGCAGATGCCAACGATGCTGCACAGTTTGCGGAATTGGAAGTGCTGGGTGAACTGACTCGTACAGCATGGAAGCACCACGTGCAGGTATTGATTGAAGGGCCCGGTCACGTCCCCATGCACAAAATCAAGGCTAACATGGACGAGCAGATTAAACATTGCCACGGTGCACCCTTCTACACCTTAGGACCTCTGACCACTGACATAGCCCCCGGCTACGACCATATCACCTCTGCCATCGGTGCTGCCCAAATCGCGTGGTACGGTACAGCCATGATTTGCTACGTCACTCCGAAGGAACATTTAGGGCTACCGGACAAGGAAGACGTGCGAGCCGGCGTCGTCGCCTACAAGATAGCCGCCCACGCCGCCGACCTTGCCAAGGAACACCCCGGCGCACAACTGCGCGACAACGCTCTGAGCAAAGCTCGCTTCGACTTCCGCTGGCGCGACCAGTTTAATCTTTCCTTAGACCCTGAGAAAGCCCTCGAATACTACAAAGCCGGACGCTTGGGCGACGAAAGTGACCATTGCACCATGTGCGGGCCTCATTTCTGCGCCATGAAACTGACCAAAGGCATTGCCGATTGCGCAAAAGACGAAGAGCTATGACAGTCAAACTGAACGACACCCCGCACGACGTACCAGAAAACACCTCGATGGCTGCCTTCATCGCCGGTCTGAGACTTGAACCGCAAGGCATAGCCGTTGCCGTCAACTACGAAGTGCTTCCCAAAGAGACATGGGCGGACGTATTATTGTCTGATAATATGGATATACTGCTGATACAGGCTGTATCGGGGGGATGATACAACAAATATAATATGGGAAATACAGCTTTAAGCGTGGCGTATAAGATAATAGATGCCTGCACAAACAAGGAGATGGGGGATTTTATATCCAACCTGAAACTGCAAAAGATGCTTTATTACATGCAGGGCTTCCATCTTGCCTTTTTTGACAAACCTTTATTTAAGGAAGACATTGTTGCGTGGCGATACGGGCCGGTCGTACCGAATGTGTACAGGGCGTTTTCCGCTTTCGGGACGTCTCCCCTTTCCGTGCCTGACCATACGGAGATTATACAGTTGGGAAAGAAAGAGGAGAACATGTTTCGGAGCGTTACAGAGATATACGGTCAGTTCTCCGCCGTAAGGCTCATGGATATGACACACAGTGAACCTCCGTGGAAGACAACCGATATAAATGATGTTATCTCACTCAACAAGCTGAAAAGATACTTCCTTACCCAAATTGAGGAGGATTGACGAATGGGAAACAAAAGGGTCAAGAAGAGGGAGATCCCAAAGACTTCCGCCGGAGACACTGCCGACTATCCCGTGTTTTGTCTGAAATACCTGCAACACGGCGTTTCAATAAAGAACTGCGACAACAAACTGTTCCGTTCTTTTGTGGAACGTCTTACCAAACTGTGCAGCCTCGGATGGGATGAAATAGCCATATCGCACAGACATTCCTACGGGTTTGAATTGATAGGCAGGAAGGACATCAAACCTAAGCTGCCTCCTGCCATAACGGAAGATGTGCAGAGCCTGTACGCATTCAGATATACAGGAAACAACCTCCCGTTTTTGGCTATGCGGAACGGGAATGTTCTTCATGTGATCTTTATAGAAGCACATTTCGGAGATATCTATAATCACGGTTAGGAGCAGATGCGAATAATAGCAATCACTACGGAAGCCATGCCCGACAAGGAGGCTGAGGCAATCAACCTGCTGTTCGACAATGGGCTGGAGACGTTGCATTTGCGCAAGCCTTCCGTGCCGGAGGAGAGCGTCAGGCGGTTGATAGAGCAGATAAACCCGCTTTATCACCCGAAGATTGTGCTGCACGATTGTTTCGACCTGCTCGGCTTGTTTGACTTGAAAGGTGCGCACCTGAACAGGCGCAATCCTCTCCCTCCACAGCAAAAGCCTTTGTCCGTCAGCTGCTCCTGCCATTCGATAGAAGAGGCGAAGGAAGCGGGCAGGTATGATTATATTTTCCTAAGCCCTGTATTCGACAGCCTGTCCAAAGCCGGATACCGCAAAGGCTTCACCGGCGAACAACTGATCCGAGCGAGGGCGGACGGCATCATCAACGAGAAAGTAATCGCGCTGGGCGGCATAACAGCCGAAACCATCCCCTATATAATAAAGTACGGATTTGGCGGTGCCGCTGTATTGGGTGCCTTGTGGGGTGCTTTCGCCGAAGACGGCAATTTGACAGCACTCGCAGAAAGATTTAACAGACTACTGATAGTACGGCCATGAAAGGATTATTGTTTATCACCCATCAAACAGAAAGCATCGATTACCTCCGATCGGTGGAGATTGCCCTCGAAGGAGGTTGCAAGCATATACAGCTCCGCATGAAAGAGGCTTCTATTGTGGAAGTGGAGGACGTGGCGCATCGGGCGAAAGCCTTGTGCGATCGTTTTGATGCCCTGCTATATATTGACGACCATGCGGAGGTCTGCAAAAAGACAGGGGCACAGGGCGTTCATCTCGGCAAAGCGGACATGCCGCCTGCCGAAGCCCGCCGAATGCTGGGCGACGGCTTTATCATCGGCGGAACAGCTAACACGTTGGAAGATATAGTGTATTTATACGGTCAGGGGGTTGATTATATCGGTTTGGGACCTTTCCGCTTTACGACAACAAAGAAGAACCTGAGTCCCGTTCTCGGATTGGAGGGTTACGGGGATATTCTCGGACAGTGCAGGGAACGGGGTATCAACCTGCCCGTCTTCGCCATCGGCGGGATTACTGCGGACGATATTCCCGGCATACTTCGGACGGGTGTTGCGGGCGTTGCCCTTTCCTCCGCCATACTGACCGCCGACAATCCGGCAGATGAGATACGCAAGATATTGAGGATAATACGAACAACATGAAGAATCTGGTTATTGCAGGAGAAGAGTTTCAATCGCGCCTCTTTTTGGGGACGGGGAAGTTCGGTTCGAATGAGACGATGGGGTGTGCCGTGACAGCCTCCGGTACGCAGATGGTGACAGTCGCTATGAAGCGTATTGATATGGATAACAAGGCGGACAGTATGCTTGCCTGTGTCAGACAGCCGGGCATACGGCTACTGCCCAACACGTCCGGCGTGCGCAATGCCAAAGAGGCAGTCTTTGCTGCCTGTCTGGCGCGTGAAGCCTTTGAGACGAATTGGCTGAAGCTGGAGATACATCCCGACCCGCGTTATCTGCTGCCCGATCCGGTGGAGACGCTGAAAGCAACGGAGGAGCTTGCCAAGCTGGGCTTTATCGTCCTGCCTTATATTCAGGCTGACCCTGTACTGTGCAAGCTGCTGGAAGGAGCGGGGACGGCGGCGGTGATGCCGCTTGGTGCACCTATCGGGACGAACAAGGGGCTGCGCACGCGCGATTTGCTGGAGATTATCATTGAGCAGAGCCGCGTGCCGGTGGTCGTTGATGCCGGTATCGGTGCGCCTTCTCATGCGGCGGAGGCGATGGAGATTGGCGCAGATGCCGTGCTTGTCAATACGGCGATAGCCGTGGCGGGCGACCCTGTGCGAATGGCACAAGCCTTCCGTATGGCGGTGGAAAGCGGACGTATGGCTTTTGAAGCCCGTTTGGCAGGACAACACCGCACGGCAGAGGCCAGTAGCCCCTTAACAGCGTTCTTGAACAACACTACTCAAACGCCTTCGTAGGCAAAGACGCCCGTCTTTGTGAGTGCGAATAGTCCGTCTTCGTGGGCAAAGACGTCCGTCTTTGTGAACGCAAATTACTGAATCGGGAGAGTAGCACTTCGTTAAGCGTTCCCCCCGTTAATCATGAACCGTTAATCATTAAAGACATGGATTTTATCGAACAGATTGATCAATATGATTGGGACACCGTCCAAGCCGGCATTTATGGCAAAACGGCACAGGATGTGGAGATTGCCCTGCACAAAAGCGGACGGTTGGACATCGGGGACTTTATGGCACTGGTTTCGCCGTCCGCCCTGCCTTATCTGGAGCCGATGGCGGAGTTGAGCCGGCGGTACACACGGCAACGGTTCGGCAACACCATTCAGTTTTACATTCCGCTCTATCTGACCAACTCCTGCATCAACCATTGCATCTATTGCGGATTTAACCACGGCAACGACATTCGCCGCATTATCCTCACCGATGAGCAAATCCTGCGCGAAGCGGCAGCCATCAAGGCTATCGGCGACTTCCAACATATACTGCTGGTGACCGGCGAGAATCCCCGCGAGGCGGGAGCAGATTATATGGAGAACGCCATACGGTTAGTCAAACCGCAATTTGCCTCTATCTCCCTTGAAGTGCAGCCCCTGAAAGAAGAGGAATACAAACAGCTGTCCAACGCCGGATTGAACGCCGTCTATTGCT
This sequence comes from Bacteroidales bacterium Barb4, assembly GCA_001657575.1. GTDB lineage: Bacteria > Bacteroidota > Bacteroidia > Bacteroidales > Tannerellaceae > Barb7. The sequence goes on along the minus strand of LBCX01000086.1, from coordinate 4,857 downwards.
ATCAAGAAACCTATAACAAAGCACGTTACAAAACCTATCACCCCAAGGGTATGAAGTCCAAATTCGACCATCGACTGGATGCCTTCGACCGGATGGGCAGGGCGGGTGTGCATAAAATTGGACTGGGTGTCCTGATAGGCTTGGAGGATTGGCGCACCGATGTGACAATGATGGCAACGCATCTGCGCTACCTGCAAAAAACGTATTGGCAGTCCAAATACTCCATCTCTTTCCCCCGTATGCGTCCGCATGAAGGCGAAGAGTTCCGTCCGAACGTCATCATGTCCGACAAGGAGTTAGCCCAGCTTATATTTGCCTGCCGCATCTTCGACCGCGATGTGGAAATGACCCTGTCCACGCGCGAAAGTTCTGCCTTTCGTGACAATATGACCACGCTTGGCATCACTTCGCTGAGCGCAGGCTCTAAAACCGATCCGGGAGGCTATGCCGTCTATAAGCAGGAACTTGAACAGTTTGCCGTCAATGACGACCGTACGCCGGCAGAGGTTGTGGAAGCCGTCCGGCGACAGGGTTGTGAGGTTGTCTGGAAAGATTGGGATTTAAGTCTGCAATAGACCTTGAAGAGGGAGGTATATTCAGAGTTCCACCTCCAAAAAATGATTTCCGAGCTTGTGCAATCCCTTGACGATCTTCCGGCAATGCACTTTGCCGGGGCGGCTCTGACCGTGAGCGTACTGTTGCAGTTGCTCCTGGCTTATGCCTGTGTACCGTTCCATTGTCGGGAGGGTAAAAACGCCCAGATAGTACCGCAGGAGGCTTTCGGGGTCAAAGCGGAAGACTAATTCGTATTCATCAGGGAATCTTTTCGGCACCGTCCCGTCCTTGCGGCACTTCTCCAAATGAACTTTGACAGCCTCCGTGATGTTCTTTTCCACTTCGTCAAAGGAGGTGCCGATAGCAACACATCCGGGCAGTTTTTCCAGAGAGGCACAATACGCATTCTTCGTCATTTCCACTATTACGGCTACTTCTTTCTTCATCTGTTTGGTTGTTTGGTTTTGTTCAGAGCTTCACTGCCAGCAGGTCACCTCCGAGCTTGTGCAATGCTTTAACGAGTATTTGAGATTGCTCTTTGCGCGGGCGGCTTAAGCCGGCGGCGTAGCGCTGTAATCTCCGTTCTTTTATTCTTGTGGCTCTTTCTAATGTTGAATGGGCAAATACTTCCTCGTAGAACTGCAAGAGGCTTCCTGTATGGAAACGGAAGTCAAATTCATACTCGCCGGTAGGGAATCCTTTCAGAGAATCCCCGTATTCGCGGGATATTTCCACATGACCCTCAACAGCCTCCGCGATGTTTTCTTTCAGTTCGTCAAAGGTATCGCCGCCACTGGTACATCCGGGTAGCTTTTCCAAAAAGGCGCAATAGTTATTGTGCGACCTTTCTACTGTTACAACTACTTTTTCCATCTGTTTATATGTTTTTAATCAGGGCTTTCAACCCCTGCCTGTTTTAATATACTCTTTGCCGTATTAGGGAATAAGTCTTTGTTCTTGCCATCAAGCACAGTAGTTGTACCCTTCTTAACCGGATGATGAAAGTGCATGTGGCTTCCTTTTTGTCTCACAAAATACCACCCGTCGGCTTCTATCAGGCGGATAATCTCCTTCCTTTTCCAGATCTTCACAGTTAATACGTATTGGTTAATTGGCGGCGCAAAGATAACAGTAATGGTGCTGGTTACAAATATTATCCGGTAGGGCGCACATCGAAGTTGAATCAAAATTATACTTTTGCGCACTGTAATAATCAATGACTCATCAGCCATGTCCTCTGAAATCAAAAATCTGTTGCCGAAGCACGTATGGGGTTATTTCTACGAGCTGACCCTCATCCCCCGCCCGACAGGGCAAATGGAAGCCGTCACCCGTTATGTGTATGACTTTGGCAAAAGCCTCGGGCTGGAAACCCTCCGGGACGAGGTCGGGAACGTATTAATTCGCAAGCCTGCCGTGAAGGGCATGGAAGGGCGCAAGACGGTTGTCCTCCAATCCCACTTGGATATGGTGCCGCAAAAGAACTCCGCCGTGAAGCATGATTTCACGGTTGATCCGATTGATGCCTACATTGACGGCGATTGGGTGACTGCCCGCGATACAACATTGGGCGCAGACAACGGTATCGGTGCCGCTCTGGCAATGGCTGTCCTGTCCGACAATACCTTGAAGCACGGTGCGGTGGAAGCCCTTTTCACTATTGACGAGGAAGTAGGCATGGACGGTGCTTTCGGTCTCAAACCCGGCTTCCTGAAAGCGGACATACTTATTAATTGCGATTCGGAAGAGGAAGGGGAGTTGTTCACAGGCTGTGCCGGCGGTACCGACCTGAATATATCTTTCCAATACAAGGACGATACGCATATACCCGAAGGAGATGTTGCCGTCAAACTGAGCATCTCAGGTTTGAAGGGCGGACATTCGGGAGTAGATATTCATCTGGGACGTGCCAATGCCAACAAGCTGCTGTTCCGTTTCCTGAAAGAGGCGGTGCGTGAACACGGGGCACGTCTTGCTTCCATTGACGGCGGCAATATGCGCAATGCCATTCCGCGCGAAGCCTTTGCCGTTGTCACCATTCCCGAAGGTAATGCCGAAAATCTGTGGGAGTTGGTATCCGATTATCAGGACTTGTACCGGGCAGAATATGCCAGCGTTGAAGATACCATCTGCTTTGCCGTAGAAAAGGTTGACCTCCCCCTCACGCTTATTCCCGAAGAGATACAGGATGACCTTATCAATGCTGTAGAAGGATGCCAAAACGGCGTTGCCGGTATGCTGCACGATTTCCCCGAAACGGTGGAATCGTCATCCAACCTTGCCGTCGTCCAATCCTCCGAAGGGCTGATAGAGATACGGATACTTGTCCGCAGCTCGTCCGAAAGCCGTAAGGAAGCCCTTTGCTCTTCACTCGAAAGCATCTTTTCGCTTGCCGGTGCCAAGGTGGAAGAAGGCGGCGCCTACAACGGGTGGCAACCGGACATACATTCCCCCATTCTCCGCACCATGCAGGAGACCTACCTCGCCCTTTTTGGCAAGACACCCTCCGTAAAGGTGATACACGCCGGACTGGAATGCGGCATCATCCAAGGCGTTTATCCGAAGATGGACATGATTTCCGTTGGTCCCGATTTGGAGCATCCCCATTCCCCCGATGAGCGGGTGAGCATATCTTCCGTTGCAAAAATATGGGAGTTTCTAAAGGCTGTGCTGGAGAGGATTTGACCCTTTCTTTGATAGAGCAATAAATAAAATATACATTATGACAGCCACAATAACACAGTCGCCGGCAAATGTCCTCGTCCATGAGCCGGACGTGCAAACAGGTTTTGAAATCAGGGACAGGCTGACGGTAGACGGTGTCTCTGCCGTCCTTGTCGCCGACTCCGGCGAGATATACAATGAATTTGTTTCAGGCAATTATGCCCTTTGCGTCATCAGCTTGGCGGGTGCAGGCGGAGCGGAAGCCGGCTTTTGTGCGGCACGCCGCTTGAAGCAAATAAGAAACAGCGTCTTTATCATATTTACAGGTGAGAAACCTTCGCCGGAAATGATAAGCAGGGCTTTCTTATTGGAAGACACCGATGATTTTCTCCGCATCCCTTTCCATACGGAAGAACTCTCTTGCCGCATACAAGCCATCCTGCGGCGAAAACAGCAGGGTACGGGACTGGAAAAAAGACCCGCCGTCTACAAAATAGGCAAATACACCTTCGATCCGCTCAGACAGGAACTGACCATTGCCAATAAAATGCAGAAGCTGACCACCAAGGAGTCTGAACTGTTGCGCATCCTCTGCATAAACGGCACCCGCCTGACGACAAGGAAAGACGCCTTGGAAACAATATGGAAAGGGGATACTTATTTCAACGCCCGCAGCATGGATGTGTATGTCACCAAATTGCGCAAGATGCTGTCAAAAGACTCGACGATACACCTCATCAATGTACACGCCGAAGGCTATAGGTTCGTGAAGAGATAACCGTATTGTTGCATTGCCTATTTACGGTTGCCGAATATCCCCGTGCCGATACGAACCATTGTACTCCCTTCACGGACAGCGGGGAGATAATCATGGCTCATCCCCATGGAAAGTTCGCGGAAACTGTCATCTTTCTGAAAATAAGCCTGCTTGCATTCGACAAACAGCGTATGCAGACAATGAAATTCCCGCTGCACCTCCGCCATATCTTCCGTATCGCTGGCTAAGCACATAAGTCCGACGATACGGATAAAAGGATAATCGGCAGGATTGAAGCCCTGCAACAACGCCTTGCATTCTTCCGGCGTAAACCCGTGCTTGGTCTCCTCCCGCGCCAGATGTATTTCCGGCAGCACATTGACAATCCGCCCATGCTTAGCCGCTTGAAGATGCACCTCCTGCAACAGTTTGAGGGAATCAATGCTGTGAATTGTATGCACAAAAGGAATAATATCCCTCACCTTGTTGCTTTGCAGCGACCCGATAAAATGCCATTCTATGTCATCGGGCAACAGTTGCTGTTTCGCCTTGAGTTCCTGCGCACGGCTTTCGCCGAATATCCGCTGCCCGGCATCATACGCCTGCCTGACTGCCTCCGCCGGATGAAACTTGGACACGGCAACAAGCGTCACTCCCTCCGGCAGCAATGCCTTAATCTGCCTGATATTATCAGCTATTGTATTCATGGGGCTTACGGCTTAATTGTCTTGTAAAATAGCTCATCTGTCCTGTCAAATGACTTGTTTGTCCTGTCAAATGGCTCATCTGTCCTGTCAAATGACTTATTTGTCTTGTCAAATGGTTTATCTGTCCTGTCAAATGACTTATTTGTCCTGTCAAATGGTTCATCTGTCCTGTCA
>LBCX01000376.1 GCA_001657575.1 Bacteroidales bacterium Barb4 | reverse complement strand
CCCCACATGGAGCGGAGCGGAATGTGGGGCTGAAATCCTGAACCCCTAACAGGGTTTCAAACCCTGTTAGGGGTCTAAATCCTGTTGGGGGTTCATTACATGAATATATTGAAAAAGTCATACATTTGCCGCCTTGGTTTATGAATACGCAAAAGGATATGAAAAGGATAGTTTTATTGACGGGCTTGTGCCTTGTCTGCGTGCTTCAAACGATGAAGGCACAAACAATAGTCGATGGTATGTACTTTCATTTGATTCCGAATGAGGAGATGGCTGCCGCGCTATATTATTGCCGGGATCTTGTCAGAGATACCGTTAATATTCCGGCACTTCTTCAGGACGATAAGAGTGGGGATACGTATTTTGTAAAAAGGATTGACGACTATACTTTTCAAAATAACAAGAATATTAAGATCGTAATAATGCCGTACCTATATCTGGGTATTGGAGCTTCGGCTTTTCAGTCTTGCGACTCCTTAACCACCATAACCGTTCACCCCGAAGAAGGCGATAGCCTAATAGACTACTCCGCAATAAAGCACTCCGTAACCATTCCCGGAAATGTAAACATTGGAGATTATGCTTTTGCGGACTGTCCGTCCTTCAAGTCCGTTACTATTGAGGAAGGGGGACCAAATGAGGATGGGGAGATAATAGCAACAAGCATCGGAACTTCTGCCTTCAGCCGTTGTGCTTCCCTTGCTTCCGTAACCATTTCCGGCAGTGTGGCAAGCATTGGAGATAGTGCTTTTCAGGAATGTCCGTCCCTCCAGTCCGTTACTATTGAGAAAGGGATAACAACTGAGAAAGGGGTGGTAATAACAGCAAGCATCGGAGATTATGCCTTCCACGACTGTGCTTCCCTTGCTTCCGTAACCATTCCCGGCAGTGTGGATAGCATTGGAGAGGGGGCTTTTGCCTTTTGTCCGTCCCTCAAGTCCGTTACTATGGAGAAAGGGGTAAAAAGCATCGGAGGTTATGCTTTCGTATTTTGTGATTCCCTTGCTTCCGTAACCATTCCCGGCAGTGTGGATAGCATTGGAGCTAGTGCTTTTCGGGACTGTCCGTCCCTCAAGTCCGTTACTATGGAGGAAGGGGTAGGAAGCATCGGATATGCTGCCTTCCATCTTTGTTCTTCCCTTGCTTCCGTAACCATTCCGAACAGTATAAGAATTATCGACAAATCTGCTTTTGCATATTGTCTGAATTTGCAAGACGTTTATCTTAACTGGGACGATCCGGCCGGAAGAACTGTTGCAGGCAATCCTTTTATCATTCTCCCGGGTTTTAAGCCGATGGACTGCAAGATTCATATCCCGAAAGGTTCTGAAGAAAAATACGGGTGGAAAAACCTTGACTCAAAGCTTACATGGATGGGTTTCCCCATCGTTCCCAATCGGTATTCTTCTGCTATGGTTGCAAACGATCCGGCAAGAGGAACCATAGAATCCAAGGGCATCAACGGTAACCTGCCCTACGGCAGCGCCGTGACGGTGACGGCGACAGCTCATGCGAAGGAAGGTCATACTTTTGTGAAGTGGACGGATGCGGCCGGGAACACTCTTTCTTCGACCAATCCCTATACCGGTGAACATATTGTGAAAAACGATACGATTCTCGTGGCGCATTTTTCCGTAAACCGTTATAACGTGAGTCTGTCCGCCGCCGAGAACGGTACGGTAGGGTCGGGCGGAGGTACGTATGACTATAATACGGTGGCAAGGATAGAGGCGGTTGCGGATACGGGTTATCATTTTGTGAATTGGACAAATGCGGCGGTTAACAGCCTTACGGATAATCCTTACAGCTTTACGGTGAAAGGCGATACGGCTTTTCAGGCGCATTTTGACATAAACCGCTATAACGTGAGTGTGTTTGCCGCCGAGAACGGCAAGGTTGAGTCGGGCGGAGGCGTCTATGAGCATAATACACCGGCAACGGTAAGGGCGGTTGCGAATACGGGGTATCATTTTGTCGCGTGGACGGATGAAGCGGGCAACCGGCTTTCGGCTGAAAATCCCCATACGTTTACGGTGAAGGGCGACACGGCTTTGCTGGCGCATTTTGCCCTAAACCTTTATACCGTGAGTGTGTTGACCGAGAACGGCACGGCAGAGCCGGACGGGGTTGTCCATGACCATAATGCGCC
>LBCX01000375.1 GCA_001657575.1 Bacteroidales bacterium Barb4 | reverse complement strand
CCGTTGCCACCGACCACTCCCCGCACCTGCTGTCCGAAAAGGAAGGCGACTGCCTGACAGCCGCCTCCGGATGCCCCCTGGTGCAACATTCACTTCCCGCCATGCTGGAATTAGCCGCCGATGGCACCTTTACAATCAGCAAAGTAGTGGAAAAGATGTGCCACGCCCCTGCCGTGTTGTTCGGCATAGACCGCCGCGGCTTTATCCGCCCGGGATACTATGCCGACTTGGTGCTTGTCAGCCCTAACGAGCCGCAGACCGTCTCCAAGTCTAACATCCTGTACAAATGCGGCTGGTCGCCGTTTGAAGGGCAGACTTTCCGCCATAAAGTGCGGCAGACGTTTGTCAACGGGCAAGCCGTTTACAGCAACGGGCAGATAGATGATTCCGTGCGTGGGATGGAAGTCCGGTATCTGCCTAACTCCTTTTCCCGTAAGTAAACAGCCCCTGCTTCACCTTTTCACTTTCAAAGTATTCCCTGTCGCAGTCGGAGTCGCCCCAAAGCAGGTTGCGGGTGATACGGTGCGAGGTGGTTCGCGAAAAGTTCTCTATGTTGGTCGTATCAATTACATCGCAATAGAGGGATGCAAAACGCTTAAACCAAGGGTACTCCTCGTAATAGCCCAGCCATATCTCGGCGTAAGGGCAGCGGACACCGCCCATGTCAGGCGTCCACTCTTTCCATGCCGCGTAGGGCAGGTCGTTTACCTGTTGGAAGTTGTCGAGGGTCGGCTCCAATCCTTGTGACAATGCCTTTGCGCGGATACGGTCGGTACGGTCTAAGCTCAACTCAAAGACCGTCTTTTGCACCAGCGGAAAAGCGGCTTCTTCGCCAAGCGTCTCCACCATGATTTTGCAAAAGCGGAAGTACAGCATACCGAAATGACGGGCGGCAAGCCTTGTGTCCCTTATGTTTGCGGGGGTGGCATGACTTTGGGCAACGGCTTTACGTCCGCCTAACAACAAGCCGGCGGAGGTTAAGCCGATAGCCCGGATAAACTCTCTGCGCTTTTTCATGCGTGCGTGCTTCGCCAATCGTGTGCGTAATCAATGACGGAACGGATGGTTTGCCAAGACGTTTCACCGGAAATGGTGCAGTCAGCCCCCAGTATAAAGTTCGGGGCGGCTTCTGCCAACACCTTGTCCACGTCTTTCTTGATCTCTTCCGGCGAGCCGGTGGAGATGACGCCCAAGCGGTCTAAGCCGCCCAGCACGGGACGGCGAAAGCGTTCCTGCACGTCTTTGGTTTTTACGTCGCTGCCGTCTGCCAATCGGATGGGCGGGTTGATGATGCTGCCCGGATAGGAAATGAACTTATCCAATCGATTGTAGGTGTTCCCGTAGTCGCAGATATGGAGGATATTGAGCAAAGCCTTGTCGCTGCTTTCTTGCAGTATGGCGGTGTCGAAAGGAACCGTTAATTGATCAAACAGGGGGCTTTCGCCAAAGTTGGCTGCTTCGCCGCCTTGCGAGGAGATATAGAAGCCGTCGGCTCCCAGATTGACAGCTTCGCGGATATAGTTGAGGATGCTTTCCGTGATATGGGCAAATCCCTTGGCTACGGCATCGGGGTTCTCCCTTGCATGTGTAATAAAGCCCTCTCCCATCAATTGCCCTGCCAGACTGAATGGGGAATAGACCGTCGGCAGAATCAGGGCTTCCGACTTCAATTCTTTGGCAAGCGCACCGATAACTTCGAGTTGCGGCGCAAAGAATTCTTTGTCGTAAACGGGTATCTTCTCCCAATCTTCGGGACGGTTGATGTTTGTCAGGCGCGGCAACACAATTTCGTACTGTATCTTGGCAAAGTCCATGTTCGTGGCACGGAAATATTCCAGATGGCGGTTGATAGCTCCCTGCCCCAGCTTTTCCTTAAAGTGCATGAAGAAGGCGGCGGGCACATACTCGTTGGGCTTCGACTGATCCAGCACGGCAAGCACTTTCTCGCGTTTATTCACCTTGCCGCCGTGAAGATACACCGGAGCAGTCGCTCCTCCCGCAGGGGCTTTTTGCCCGCAGGCAGCCAAAACGGCCTTGCTGCTTACAAGCCCTAATCCGCCTGCGGCGTAAAGGCTTGATTTAAGGAAATCTCTCTTTTTCATATCATGTTATATAATGTAAGTATGCGGCACCCGTCAATAGTTCTCCTTCATCGGCT
>LBCX01000085.1 GCA_001657575.1 Bacteroidales bacterium Barb4 | reverse complement strand
CCCTAACAGGGTTTGAAACCCTGTTAGGGGTAAACTATCGTCCTTTCAGGACTTCCTTACCGGTATCATCTTTAACCCCACATTTCGCTTCGCTGCATGTGGGGCTGAAATCCGGCATTCCTTCGGAATTTGTGTAACATAGTTAATTATTAATGATAATGAATATACAACCGATTAATCATTACATACATGGATAATCATTTATACGTATCGCCATCGCCCCATATACATGGGGGAGACAGCATAAGCAGGAACATGTACGGTGTGCTGATCGCCCTTATTCCGGCGTTCCTTATGTCACTTTACTACTTCGGAGTGGGTGCGCTGGTTGTGACTGCAGTGTCGGTTGCCTCCTGCGTAGGTATTGAATATGCGGTTGAGAAGTTCCTGATGAAGAAGGAGCCGGCGATATGGGACGGTTCGGCTGTGCTGACCGGTGTGTTGTTGGCGTTCAACCTGCCCTCCAACCTACCGGTGTGGATTGTTATCATAGGGGCGTTGGCGGCTATCGGTATCGGCAAGATGCCGTTCGGGGGATTGGGAAATAACATATTCAATCCGGCATTAGTCGGGCGTGTATTCCTGCTCATCTCCTTTCCGGCGCAAATGACAACGTGGCCTGTTCCCAAAGTGATGTCGCTGGACTATACCGATGCGGAAACGGGGGCTACCATTCTTTCCGTGCTGCAAGCGGGCGGTGCCACCTCCGCACCGTCCTACACGGATCTGCTGCTGGGCGATATGGGCGGAAGCCTCGGCGAAGTGGGGGCTGTTGCTTTGATACTTGGATTGATTTATATGCTGGCACGCAAAATCATCACATGGCATATACCGGTGGCGGTATTGGGTACAGTGCTTGTATTTACCGGCATTATGCACGCTGTCAATCCGACGGAATATGCTCATCCCGTCCTGCATCTCTTCTCCGGCGGATTGATATTGGGAGCTGTCTTTATGGCAACCGACTATGTAACCTCTCCCATGAGTAAATCGGGCATGATAGTATATGGCGCAGGCATCGGACTGCTGACCTCGCTCATCCGCCTCTTCGGTGCCTATCCGGAGGGTGTTTCCTTTGCCATCCTTATTATGAACGCACTCACCCCGCTGATTAACAATTATATGAAACCCAAACGTTTCGGAAAGTAAGTATGGAAAAACTGCAATCAACGTTACCCAACATGTTCCTGTCGCTCACCCTTATCTCCCTCTGTGCGGGAGTCATCTTGGCGACTGCCGACAAATACACCGCCGAACCCATTGCCCTGTCGAAAGCTGCTGCATTGGAAAGTGCCGTAAAGGAAGTAATCCCCCCGTTTGACAACAATCCCCTGCAAGATTCCTATCAGGCTGTCACCGCCGACGGCGATTCCCTGCTTGTCTATCCGGCAACGAAAGACGGGACGCCGGTAGGTGCGGCAGTGGAAAGCAACAGCAAGAAAGGCTTCGGCGGGGAAATCCGTGTCATCGTAGGCTTCGATCCGGAGGGAACGATCATCAACTATACCGTGCTCCAACACGCCGAAACACCGGGCTTAGGCTCCAAAATGCAGGAATGGTTTCGCACGGACAAGAACAGGCAGAGCGTCATAGGTCGTTCCTTAGCCGGCGGCGGACTGACGGTAGCCAAAGACGGCGGGGACGTGGATGCCATCACCGCTTCCACCATCACCAGCCGCGCATTTCTGAACAGTATCAACCGCGCATACAGTGCCTATAAATCCACCGACGGCAGTACGGGTGCTACCCCGTCCGCCGATTCACCCGCCATCATAGAGGAAGGAGGAAACCAATGAGTCCGTTAAAGATCATCACGAACGGGATTGTCAAAGAGAATCCCACATTTGTATTGCTGCTGGGCATGTGTCCCACGCTGGGAACAACGTCTTCCGCCATCAACGGCATGGGCATGGGGCTGGCTACCGCTTTTGCACTGATATGTTCCAACGCTGCCATATCGGGCATGAAGAACCTCATACCCGATCAAGTGCGCATACCGGGCTATGTTGTTATCATAGCCTCTTTCGTCACCGTGCTACAGATGTGCATGGAAGCCTACGTGCCGGCTCTGTACGCCTCTCTGGGGCTTTTCATTCCGCTCATCGTAGTGAACTGCATCGTACTGGGGCGGGCGGAAGCCTTTGCTGCCAAGAACGGCGTATTCGCCTCTGCATTGGACGGCTTGGGCATCGGCTTGGGCTTCACCCTCGCGCTCACCCTGCTGGGAGCCGTCCGCGAACTGCTGGGCACAGGCAAATTCTTCGGCTTGACATTGATGCCGGAGGAGTTCGGCTCGCTCATCTTCGTATTGGCACCGGGGGCATTCATTGCTCTGGGCTTCCTCATTGCCGGAGTGAATAAGGTAACGGCGCGGTAAGTTGCTGTCATGTTGCTGTTCTTCGTGGGAAGCCCCTTGTATATCCTGTGGGGAATACCTTCCTTTGTGCGCAGTAAATAACCCCTTAATACAATGAAGCCATGTTTGAGATAGTGAGAGATGTCCTTACGAGCGACATAGGATCGTTTAGTTTTGTGTTCGGACTCGTTATTTTGTCGGCATATGCCATTCATAAGGTAACAAAGTTCATAACCTTAATACAGATAGGACGCAGCACGTCAGAACAACGTGCGAACGCGACCGATGTACGTGTGGACAAGATTGAACATGACATAAAGGACATTAAGGCAGACATAGCCACGATTAAGACAGACATCACGGTGATAAAAGGAGTGGTCACTGCAATAAAAGAGGCACTTGTAAGCATCGCTCCCTCCGGAACATACATACAATCCTTCAGCCCCCTAAGTTTAACCAACAAAGGGATAAGCGTGAACAACGAGTTGCATCTTGCTTCCCGTATAGCTGATAACTGGGAAGAGATTGAACGTTGCATAGACAGCCATGTAAAAGACAAGAATGCATACGATATCCAACAGTTCTGCATCAAACAGGCGACAGCAGATTTGTCAATGTTTCTGCCCGACAGCGATATTAGTGATATAAAAGCGTTTGCATATAAGGAAGGCACTTCGGTTGAATCGTTTGGCGGATTAATCGGTGTCATTATCCGTGATACGTATTTCAAACACCATAAGATAGGCACGAAAGAAGTTGACAGCAAATAGACGTGCAGAAGGGAAGGAGGCTGTTGCTTTCTATCATACCCGCACAAGAGACGAAACGTACTTCTCTCCGGAGTTGCAAGCCAAGTTAGATAAATCCATCCAACAGGCAGAGGAAGGTAAAGTCACGATATTAGAGACAAGGGAGAATCTGTTGAGCTTTCTGGAAGCCCTATGACGTTTAAAAAGCTACCCATATTAAATCTATAGTAAACAATGGAATACATTTTAATCTTCATCGCCGCCGTATTTGTCAATAACGTAGTGCTGGCACAGTTCTTGGGTATCTGCCCGTTCTTGGGGGTATCCCGCAAGGTGGACACGGCTATGGGCATGGGAGCCGCCGTTACCTTTGTCCTCACCATTGCAACCATAGCCACGTTTCTGGTGCAGAAATACATACTGGATGCTTACGGACTGGGATACTTGCAGACCATCGGGTATATCCTCATCATAGCGGCATTGGTTCAGCTGGTAGAAATCGTTTTGAAGAAAGCCTCTCCCGCACTGTATCAGGCATTGGGTGTTTTCCTGCCGCTGATTACAACGAACTGCTGCATCTTGGGTGTTGCCATTCTGGTGATACAGAAGGAATACAACCTGCCGCAAGCCGTTGTCTATGCTGTATCTACCGCCATAGGCTTTGCCTTGGCATTAATCATCTTCGCCGGCATACGGGAACAGCTGGAAATGACCCGTATCCCGAAAGCCATGAAAGGCGCACCGATTGCACTTATCACCGCCGGTCTGCTGGCAATGGCGTTTATGGGCTTTTCGGGAATGGTGTGAATATGTCCCGAAAACGTTTACTTTTGTCCTCGCAAATTATGGTGTAACATCTTCTGTCCAGAAGATGTTAGTAAAAGGGAATCCGGTGAGAGACCGGAGCTGTACCCGTAGCTGTAAGTTCTGTAAACCCCGGCACATCTTGTTGCCACTGAAGCCCGTCTGGCGGGCTTTGGGAAGGCGGCCGATAAAGGGAGAACGAGCCAGAAAACCTGCCATAGTCGAAATTATGTGATGCTTCGGGTAAAGGCATCGGTAAACCGACAGTTTATGCCCTGTTTTTTTGTACGAAAGGTGCTGTGCTTGTGTGCATGGCTGATAAGTGTGCCTTTGCTGTATGCGCAGGAAGGGGATACGCTTGTCTATCGCACGCTTTCCGAAGTAGAGGTGGTGGAAAAGGCACGACCGTCCGTCACCGCACAAACGATGCCGCTCCAGCAGTTGGGCAGGGCGGAGATTGAACGCTTGGGCTTGCAAAGTCTGTCAGAGGCGGTGAAACGCTTTTCGGGTGTGACGGTCAAGGACTACGGCGGTATCGGCGGACTGAAAACGGTTTCGATACGCGGTTTGGGTGCGCAGCATACGGCGGTGAGCTATGACGGGATTACCGTTTCTGATGCGCAAAGCGGGCAGGCAGACATCAGCCGCTTCTCGCTGGATGATGTGGAGAGCGTTTCCCTTTCCGTCGGGCAGACAGACGATATATTCCAGACAGCACGGATGTATGCTTCGGCAGGGGCATTGATGATAAAAACGAGTGCGCCGGATTTCGGGGAGCATCCGTACCGTGTTCGTGCGCAAGTCCGTGCCGGTTCTTTCGGGCTTGTCAATCCGTATCTGCGGTACGACCGAAAATTAGGCAAGGGGTGGTCGGCTTCCTTGCAGGGCGATTATCTGCGGGCTGACGGGGATTATCCGTTCACGCTGACCAACGGTTCGCTGACTGAAAAGAAGAAGCGGCTTAACAGTGACATTGAGACACGGCGAGCGGAAGCAAACCTGCTCGGCAACTTGGGCAAGGGCGGCAACCTTTCCATAAAAGGTTATTACTTTGATTCCGAAAGGGGATTGCCCGGCTCCGTTATCCTTTACAATGATTATGCCGGCGAACGGCTTTGGGACAGGAACGGCTTCCTGCAAGCGCACTACGAAAAGCGTTTTAACAGCCGTCTTGCCGTGCAAGCGCAAGGCAAGTACAATTACGCATGGAACCAGTATGTGGACATAAACAACAATTACGCCTCCGGCAAACAGGAAGACCGCTACACACAGCGGGAGTATTACAGTTCGGCATCCATCCTCTATTCTCCTGCCAACCGGATTTCCTTTTCCCTGACAGAAGATTTCTTTGTCAATACATTGGACAATACCCTCCCCAACTGTCCCTTCCCGACTCGCTATACCGCTTTGACCGTTGCCGCAGCGCAATACAAAGACACACGGCTCACGGCTACGGCAAGCCTCTTGTCCACTTTCATCACCGAACAGGTAAAAGAAGGAACGCCCCCCGCCGACCGCAAACGCCTCTCTCCCGCCCTATCCGCCTCATGGCGCATCTTCCCCGACCGCAACCTGCGCCTGCGTACCGCCTTCAAAGACATCTTCCGCACACCCACCTTCAACGACCTCTATTACATCCGCGTAGGCAACACCAACCTGAAGCCGGAACGTGCGCGACAATACAACGCGGGTATCACATGGAACGGGGCACTCTCCGCCGTCATTCCCTACGTCAGCCTCACCGTTGACGGTTATTACAACCGCGTACACGACAAAATCGTTGCCACCCCCACCCTGTTTATATGGAAAATGCGGAACGCAGGGGAAGTTTCCATCAAGGGAGCAGACATACACTTTTCCGCCCAAACAGCCTTGCACAAAAAGATTACTCTCCAATGGCAGGGAACTTATACCTATCAGCAAGCGATTGACCTGACAGATGAAACGGCAAAAAACTACCGCCACCAAATACCCTACACCCCCCGCCATACCGGCTCTGCCTCTCTGTCGGCACAAAGCCCGTGGCTAAACATCAGCTACAGCCTCACAGCCGTCGGCGACCGCTACGCTCTCCCCCAAAACACGGAAAGCAACCGCATTGACCGCTATACGGAACAAAGCATCTCCCTTAGTCGCGACTTCCCCCTCAAAGCCTGCCGCCTGCGCCTGCAAGGCGAAATCATCAATCCGGCAAACGTAAATTACGACATCATAAAGTTTTACCCCATGCCGGGCAGGTCTTGGCGGATAAACCTGAATATCATCTTATAAACAAATATGAAAACAAGCAAATTCTTTTACGCCACAGCCGCCTTTGCGCTGCTCTCATTGTCCCTCACCTCTTGTCTTGGAGACGATGACATTACCGACCCCGAAATTATCATCGAGCCTCCTGTTCACGGGGTATTTGTCTTGAACAGCGGAAATTGGGGGGCTAACGATGCTACGTTGGACGTTTACTATCCGAACGACAGCTCTTTAGCAACCAAGGTATTCTATTCTGTCAACAAACGCGCATTGGGCGATGTGGCAAACCACATGCTTATCTACGGCAGCAAGGTATATATCGCCGTCAATCAATCGAACACCGTTGAAGTAACAAATCTCGGCTTGGAATCCTTGGCGACCATCCGCCCGAAGGGCGAACTTGATCAGCCGCAATCACCGCGCTGTTTGATAGCCGAAGGAGGCAGCGTATATGCCACCCTTTTTGACGGGCATCTGGCACGTATCGACACCGCCACCCTCGAAATCACCGCGAAGGTGCCGGTAGGAGCTAATCCGGAAGACGTCTGCTTCGCCGGCGGCAAGCTGTACGTTGCCAACTCCGGCGGAATGAACGACGTACCCGATTCCACCCTCTCCGTTGTCGATGCCGCCACTTTCACCGTCACGGGAACGCTGAAAACAGCTGTAAACCCCGAGCGGATATACGCCGACAGTCAGGGCGACCTGTATGTAAAAGCCCTCGGAAACTACTCCGACATCCCCGCATCCCTGCAACGCATTGACCCGAAAACCGACAACGCGACCACTATCCTCTCCAACGACAACCTCATCACCGCCCTGTACAAAGATAAATTGTACATCCTCTCTTCGGAATCAAACGCCAACACCGGCTGGAAAGCCGCCAACACCAAGTTCATCATCTACGACGCCTTGACAGAAAAGGTAACCTCCGAAAACTTCCTTGCCGCCGGCACCAACATCTCCAACCCCTACAGCCTCAGCATAGACCCCTTCAACGGCGATATATACATCGGCACAAGCGATTATGCCACGAACGGCGACGTGTATGTTTTCACTAACGACGGCAAACCGCGCGGCAGCTTTGAAACTTCCGGTCTTAATCCGATGGGGGTATTCTTTATAAACAGGTAGTTATATACTCATATTCTCTACGATCTCCGTCGCCCTTTCCACCGATGGCACGTCCTTTATCACGATGCTCCGCCGCCCGTTCTGCTCACGCAGGTTGCTGTTGCGAGGATTGTTTTGGAAATAGGCAATCACTTTGCCAAAGGCTTCGCTCTGATAATAAGGACTGTCGGCGGCGGAGACAAAATAGGCGGTCATCTGCCCTTTCTTCAGCACCACCTTTTCCATGCCAAGGGCTTTCGCCATGCGGCGCAGGCGGACGAGGCGGATCAATTCCCTGCCCTCTTCCGGTATCTTGCCGAAACGGTCTTTCAGCCGTTCGGTAAAGGCGAGTATGTCGCGCTCCTGCTCCATATTGTCTAATTCGCGGTAAAGGGAGATGCGTTCGGAGTCGTTGGGGATGTAGGCGGGGGGAAACATGAGTTCCAAATCGCTTTCGACAAAGGTTTCGCGCACATAGCCGTCGCCCGTGTCCTTGCCGTCGGTGTCGGTGCGGGCAAGTCCGGCGAACTCTTCGGCTTTGAGCTCGTCAACGGCTTCTTCCAGTATCTTTTGGTAGGTTTCGTAGCCCAAGTCGGCGATAAAGCCGCTTTGTTCGGCTCCCAAAAGGTTGCCGGCACCGCGTATGTCCAAGTCCTGCATGGCGATATGGATGCCGCTGCCGAGTTCGGAGAAGTTCTCGATGGCTTGCAACCGCCGCTGTGCCTCTTGATTGAGCACGGAGAGAGGCGGGGAAAGGAGGTAGCAGAAGGCTTTGCGGTTGCTTCGCCCCACGCGCCCGCGCAGCTGGTGAAGGTCGGAAAGTCCGAAGGTATGGGCGTTGTTGATGATGATGGTGTTGGCGTTGGGAACGTCCAAGCCGTTTTCGATGATAGCGGTGGCAATCAGCACATCGTACTCGTAATTGACAAAATCGAGGATAATCTCCTCCAAGACTTTCGGATCCACCTGCCCGTGACCGATGGCAATGCGGGCATCGGGCACTTCGCGGCGAATAATTGCCTCAATAGCGGGGATATGCCCGATGTGATTGTTGATGACAAATACCTGCCCGTTGCGGCTCATCTCAAAGTTGACGGCTTCGCGGATGATGTCGGCGTTGAAGCTGTGCACTTCCGTCTGCACCGGATAGCGGTTGGGAGGCGGCGTGGTGATGTTGCTCAAATCGCGGGCACCCATGAGGGAGAATTGCAGGGTGCGGGGAATGGGGGTTGCCGTCATCGTCAGGGTGTCCACATCGGCTTTGAGCTTGCGCAGCTTTTCCTTTACGGAGACGCCAAACTTCTGTTCTTCATCTATGATGAGCAGCCCAAGGTCTTTGAATTGCACGTCCTTGCTCACGATGCGATGCGTGCCTATCAGTATGTCAATCTTTCCCTCGCGCAGTTTCTCCAATGTCTCCTTCACCTCTGCCGATGTGCGGGCGCGGCTGATGTAATCTATCTTGCAGGGGAAATCTTTCAGGCGTTCCGAGAAGGTCTGGTAATGTTGGAAGGCAAGTATCGTGGTCGGCACGAGCACAGCCGTCTGCTTGTTGTCAGCCGCTGCTTTGAAGGCAGCGCGGACGGACACTTCCGTTTTGCCGAAGCCCACATCACCGCATATCAGCCTGTCCATCGGGCGGTCGCTCTCCATGTCCTCTTTCACTTCGGCGGTCGCCTTCGTCTGGTCGGGAGTGTCCTCGTAAATAAAACCCGCCTCCAGCTCATGCTGCAAATAACTGTCCGGCGAGAAGGCAAAGCCCTTTTCCTGCTTGCGGCGGGAGTAGAGAAGTATCAAATCGCGGGCGATGTCCTTCACCTTCGACTTGGTCTTTTCCTTCATCCGCTCCCAGGCACCGCTGCCGAGCTTGCTCAACTTGGGAGGCTCGCCGCTTTCCTTGCCCTTGTATTTGGAAAGTTTGTGCAGGGCGTGGATGCTTACGAAGATGGAATCGTTGTTAAGGTAGTTTAGCTTTACCACTTCCTGTATTTTGCCTTCGGTCTCCAAGCGCACCAATCCGCCGAAGCGACCTACGCCGTGGTCAATATGCACGATATAATCCCCAACGGCAAACTGATTCAGTTCCTTAATGGACAGCGTTATCTTCCCGCTGCGGGCTTTCTCGCTTTTGAGGTTAAACTTGTGGAAGCGGTCAAACAGCTGATGGTCGGTGAAGAGGCACATTTTCAGGCTCTCATCGGCAAAGCCCTCATGCAGCGTTTTGACAATGCCCGTGAACGGCAGGTCGTTTTTCCGTTCCTCAAAGATGCTGCGGATACGGTGGTGCTGCTTCTCCGCATCGCTCAATATATATAAGGTATAGCCTTTGTCGAGGTAATCACGGAACGAGCGTTCCACGAGGTCGAAGTTCTTATGGTACACCGGTTGTGGCTGCGTGGCAAAGGTCACAACGGCATCCGCCGTCTCCGGCTTAACGCCCAAATGCAGACGGCGGAAGCCTGCCGTGTCCTGCTTAAACACCGTCTCGTCAATCAGCCTGCCGCGCATCTCCTCCTGATCGGCGAATGACTCTTCGTCGCCCGTCATCGGCGTTTCATTCCACAAGCCGGCTATGCGTTTGCCGCACCATTCAAAATCATTGGATACAAGTAACGTATTCTTAGGCAGCGATTGCAACAGCGAAGCCTTCGCCCCGCTGCTTTGGCGTATTTTCGGCACAATACGGATACTGCCCGGCTTCTCCTTGGACAACTGTGTTTCCACATCAAACGTCCGTATCGTCTCCACCTCATCACCAAAGAAATCAATCCGGTACGGAAACTCATACGAATACGAAAACACATCAAGGATACTCCCGCGCACGGCAAACTGCCCCGGCTCATACACATAATCCGTCTGCTCAAACCCGTATTCGGTCAGCACATCAGCCACAAACACGCTGTCCACCTTCTCCCCCACATGTATCTTCAACGTATTATCCTGCAACGTCTCGCGCGACACCACTTTCTCAGCCAACGCCTCCGGACAGGTCACAATCACAAACCGCTCCTCCGGCTTCAGCAGCATCCCGAGCACTTCCGTCCTCAGTATCTCATTCGCCGCATCCGTATGCCCGTACTTAATCGACCGCCGATAAGCCGACGGGAAGAAATAAACCTGCGGCAAGTCCGTCAGCTGCACCAAATCATGGTAAAAATACCCCGCCTCCTCCGCATTACTCAACACGCACACGAAACTATACCCGCTCCGCATAAAAAGAGCGGCTGTAGTCACCGCTCCCCCCGATCCGGTCAGTCCCTTCACAAAAACATCCTGCGCCGCCTCGTCCTCCAGCAAGCGGCACAAAGCCTTCACCTGCGGATGGGCAGCATACAGATTCAACAGTTCCTTGATTTCCAATATCAAACTCACGTTACTATCGAACGATAAACTTCGTAACCATGTTGCCGACATTCAGGATATAGAAGCCCGGAGCCAGCGTAACAGCCTTCTGCGCTTCGCTGCCCGATACCGTAAACGCGGCGGCGGTCTTGCCGTTCAGGGATACCACCGTGGCGGTTGCGCCGTCAAGGTTCGTCAGCGTCAG
>LBCX01000374.1 GCA_001657575.1 Bacteroidales bacterium Barb4 | reverse complement strand
GGAACCCGCACGGCTCGCCCCGGACAGGCCCCGGCCAGCAAAGCCGCGCCAATGCCCTTTGCTTTTTCCCGAACAAATGTTTGACAAAACGGACAATCCGGGCTATAATAGAAAATGTCAGTTGACATTTTTGGGATTGACAACCGGAGGGAAAAAATGCGAACAGACTGGCTAAAAGCCGCTGAGATGGAGCATCTACTTGCGGCATTGATGCCGCATAATAGGTTGGCACTGGAGATAGCGATGGCTACTGGCCTTCGCATCTCTGATGTGCTTGGACTGCGGGCTGATGTGCTCCGGGAGCGCAAAGACCGCAGGATAAATTTGCGGGAAATGAAAACAGGGAAGCGCAAAAGGATTACGCTCCCTGTCGAGTTGCACCGCCGCGCCTTGGCTTTAGCCGGGCGGGTGTATGTTTTTGAGCACCGCACGGACTGGCGCAAGCCTAGGACGCGCCAAGCGGTCTATAAGGACTTGAAGCGGGTCGCTAAGATGTTCCGGTTGACCGGGAACATCGCGCCCCATTCAACGCGCAAGATATTTGCGGTTGATGCATATAAACGCACAGGAGATTTGCAAAAAGTGCAAACGCTCCTGAATCATAGTTCGGCGGCAGTGACGGCGTTATATGCAATGGCGGACGAGCTGGCCGTCCGTAATTTCAAATAGCTCGCCCTCGGGGCGATACCTTGCGCGGAGCGTAGCACTACCCATTTTGGGCGAGCTATTTCTCCGCGCCCAAGGGCGCCCCTTGGGGCCCCGGCCCCCGATTCCACAGGGGGCGAATTACCCCCCGCAGGGGTGCCCTTTCCTTATCTTGATACTCTAGGGATATCTATCGAAGCAAAAAGGCCATTAGAGCCGCTGATAGAGCGCGTCTAAGCGTGTATTGACAAAATAGTGCCCAAGGGTTATAATGGGCTTGACTAGAACACCAAAATAAACCAAGGGCATAGCAGGGCTATCGCCCTTTACAGGAGTAGTATACCATGACCGAGGACGTTTTGCAAGACATCAGCTCCACTGGGAAAGTCCGGCCTTGGAGGGAACATAAGATGCACAATGAGCTGTTGGCTTTAGCCTACGATGAAGTGAATCCGGATAAGGCGGCAAGGCTGAGAACTTGCGCTACGGAGCTGGGCTTTGTCCGGACAGCTGACGGCAAGCTCAAGCTGGACAGTGCCTGGTTCTGCCGGGTGCGGCTTTGCCCGATGTGCGGCTGGCGCAAGAGCCTTAAGGTCGGCGCACAGATGACGCAAATCATGGACGCGATAAAGGCAGACCGGAAGCTGGCCTATATCCTTGTGACCTTCACGGTGGCGAACTGCCAGCCGGATGAGCTGGACGCGACACTGACAAAGATGCTCCATGGCTTCAACAACATGACCAAGCGCAAGGCCGTGAAGGCCGCTACGCATGGCTACTACAGGGGCATGGAGATTACGCATAATATCGACAGCGACACCTATCACCCGCACATACACGCAGTGTTTGCGGTGAATCTGAGCTACTTTACGAATGTGGACTATCTGGCGCAGTATAGGTGGACGGAACTCTGGCGAACCTCAATCAATGCCAGCTACAATCCGGTGGTGGATGTGCGGCGGGTCAAGGGCGATACCGCCAAGGCGGTCGCTGAGGTTGCGAAGTACGCCGTTAAATCCTCGGACTACATAATCCCGGATGACTGGAATCTTACAGTGGACACGGTGCGGTTGCTGGACGCAGTGCTGAACAATCGCCGCTTCGTTGCTTTCGGCGGGATATTCGCCGACTACCACCGCAAGCTTCACCTCGATGACGCAGAGGACGGTGACTTGATTCACACCGATGATTCAGAGGCCGACACAGAGACCGCCCCGAAGGTGGCCTTTGTGTGGCACACTGGTTACAGACAATATCAGGGCGAGCCGCTAAAATAGCGACTGCTGGCCGGACACGGTGGGAGAGAACCGCGCCCAGATGGGGCACTTGTAATTGATGGCGCAGGTGGAGCACTGCAATTCGATGCTGGGGTCGCGCTCCCAAGCGCGGAACTGCACACTGGCAACATCGCAGTATGCGTAACTTTTTTCCCACGCTTCGCGCAGGACGGCATCGGCACTAGCCATTGAATCACGACCTTTAAATAATTTGAAGGGGCGATAGCACTCGGGGCTATC
>LBCX01000373.1 GCA_001657575.1 Bacteroidales bacterium Barb4 | reverse complement strand
GCATACAGTCAAAGGGACGGACAAGGGAGGCTGCGGTATATCTCGTGCAGTCGGATTGCGGGATAGAGAGGCACATATACGAGGCTGTATGCAGGAAGAAAGATTTTACATTGCGGTATTACATGAAAAATCATGGCAAGGCTGGAGAGTGAAATACAAAGGCGCATCATACAGCGTCTGGAGGCGGAGGGCTGGTACGTGGTAAAGCTGATACTCACCAACCGCCCCGGCATCCCCGACCTCATGGCATTGAAGAACGGGAAAGCGTTCTTTGTCGAGGTGAAGAGACCGGGACAGCGGGCAAGGGAACTGCAGGAGTATCGCATGAAAGAACTGCGGAGCAGAGGGTTTGAATGTGAGGTATGGAGCGGATAAATAGGGCAAAAATCAAACAATAAAATAGCGTATGTAAGTAATCATACTATTTACTTACATACGAAAGAACAGGGCGAATCACGGTCAAAACGAGCTTTTGTTCGTGAGCGGGACGGACGCATCTTGCCACTGTTTCCGGATTGAAATACGCCCACGCATTGCAGTATGAGGCATACAAGCCGGGACGATAAGATATTGTTACAGCTGTTTGACTTTCAAGAGGGTCGCGAAACGCTACCCTCTCATATGAAAGGCACTGGAACGGCGGGCGTCGGCAAGGGGGTAGGGGGGTGCAAATCGCTTTTTGAATGTATTCCCGAAACCACAGTCCCCATAAGAACGTGCGCGTGCAAAATTGGAACGTGGGTTATTGTCGGGGCGGTGCATACACCAAGAGATTTTTATATTTATTTTTTAATTCAATTCTCAATAATGGAAAACAAGAAACAAAAACAGGAATTGCTGAACAGGGACGAGTACATTTTTATCTTGTCTCAAATCGCACGGGGTGAAGTAAAGGAGTATGCCGATTTGGGCAAGCGTGTCATCCCCACATGCGCAGACCGTATCCATGCCGGAGATACAATATCAAAGATGCAGCACTGGGAACATTGGAAGTACAGCAAGGGGGACGATTGACAAGCAAGGGTAAAAAGCGTAGTATCTGTTCGGCGGTGTAACCTTGCATACTGCCTAAACCCTGCATCAAATGGGAATTGCCGGTATTATAGCATCCGTACCATAACCGCCTGACAGTCAAATTCACCCTTTTTGGCGTGAATTTGATTATCAGGCGGTTGCGAGTTCTTGTAAATCGGGCAATGTTCTGAAACACTACATTGCCCGTACAAGTTTAAACACACGGGATTCCGTGTATTTGGATTGTCAGTTCCTGTTGTTGCGGCGGCACTGCCGACACTACTGTACGAGTACTATGCAATGCAAGGTACTATTACGATAGTGTCGGCTTTCCCGACATTACTGCACGAGTAGTAGGTAATGCAAGGTACTATTACGGTAGTGTCGGCTTTACTGTTTGCAGGTGGTATTACCGTGCAGGTTGTCTTACTGATTAAAGCCTATGCGCGGGCGATTTTCCAGTTGTTTCTTACGCTCCGCCATTTCGGTAAGGGCAATATAAACACTGTCAATATCCCTGCGTGTGTCCTCTGATAGGTCATTGACGGCTTTCAGGTTCTCGTTGCACAGGTTCTCCAGTGCACTCATGCGCTCCTTCAGCTGCCTTATCTCATCCGGTATGGAGGTCTGTATGGTAAAGTAATTGCGGACAGCCACAAAGACACGTATGATGGCAATGTTTATTTCAATAGCTGCTTTACTGTTTAGCACCGATGAGAGCATAGCTATGCCTTGCTCGGTAAAGGCGAAAGACTTATATTTTGAATGTTTCCCCCTGCCAATCTCTAAGGTCGCAAATTGTGACCTTAAAGAATTATATTCGTCTCTTGTAAGTTCAAACATAAAGTCATGGGGAAACCGCTCTATATTGCGCCTTACGGCTTCTTTGAGTCGCTTGGTCTCTATTCCGTACATATCCGCAAGGTCATAATCAAGCATCGCCTTCTGACCTCTTACCTCAAAAATCCTGCTTTGTATTACTGACAGTTCCATAGGTCACTCCTTTACGAGTTTTATACGCTTTCCGCAGGACGGGCAGAACACAGTATTATTATCAGAAGGAGAAAACAGCTCTGAAACATCCACTTCAAGGGCTATGGCAATCTTTTCAATGGTATCTACGGTTGGATTGCCATTGATGCTATTATTCAGTGATACCCGATT
>LBCX01000372.1 GCA_001657575.1 Bacteroidales bacterium Barb4 | reverse complement strand
CCTGAAAATGTAATAATTAAGATGCCTGCTCGAAAACCGGGAGGAAAAGAATTGTCTGAAGTTCAAAAGCAACAAAATAAAGAAATTAGCTCTTTTAGAGTCAGGGTTGAACATGCTGTCGGACGAGTTAAAATCTTCCGTATTGTTAAAGAACGCTATCGGTGCCATAAACTTTTTTTCGATGATTTAGTTTTGGAAACAGCTTGTGGAATACATAATTTTAAATTATCGTGTCAGTAATATATTAATCGGTATAATGTCTAATATTTATTTTGACATTTTTGTTTATGCGGCATACTATTCATAAATTTATGCATTAATCGATTAAATATGAGACATATCAGACTTACGGAAGAAGAAAGGCAAGAGTTGGAACATCTGTATAAAACAAGTCTGAATTCGGTAGTGTGGGAGCGCAGTTTTTGCCTGCTGCTTTCAAACAAAGGTCATCGGATTACAGAGATTGCAGAAATAACAAATTTGTGCAGGCAGACCATTTCTTCCGTACTGACTGCACGGGAATCATCCCGAAGCGCAGACAAACGTTTGACACTGGGCACAGCTCCCGGGCGGGGAGCGAAAATCAAGCTTGATCCGGCTAGGGATTTACTTCCTCAATTAATTGAAAACCACAGCCGTAATTTAAATCCGGTACCAAATGAGCTTGAAAAGAAACACGGGGTAAAAGTTTGCAGGCCAACCCTGCAAACTTTTTTAAAGGCATCAGGCATCAGGCGGAAACGGGTTCGGCTATCTCTTAAAAGCATGGGGAACGAAGAGCTGTTTGGAGCTAAACAGGTTGAATCGGACAAGTTTATGGAGCTGTACAGAACCAGATTTATTGATCTTCGCTTTGCCGGCGAGAGTCATTTCGGGCTGACCTCGAATGTTCCGTATGCGCGGCAGCATAAGGACAGGCCTGTTTTGCTTTCCGCCGCCAAAGGCAAAAAACTGAGCGTGTCAGGGCTGATGAATCCTGACTGCCAACTCTTTTCCCGAATGTTTGAAGGGACAATGAACCCGAGATGTGGCAGTTGCCGTTTCAGATGAATTTGTAAAGCAGATAACCATGCAAACAGCGGGGGCACTTGATAGTGCGCCGATACATCGCAGTCAAAAGTTCACGGATAAAGCTGCCCAACGGGCTAAAATGGATTTACAAATCCGGTTTCTGCCTCCCTATTCGCCCGAACTAAACAAAACAGAGATACTCCGGCGGTTCATAAAGTACAACCAGCTCCCTTTTGATGCTTTTCTTAACTTTCAAAATCTCAAGGACAGACTCACTGATGTCCTTCATAAAATTGGCTCAGAAACTGTCTAAATTTATAATAATATAATTGAGAATCAATTGATTAATCGGTAAATTGTGTGTATCCTTATGGTTACCAGGCACATAAAGAACGATGAATTTATATCCGACTAATCTGACCGATCCCCGATATGATGTAATCTTAGCAATAATTGGTGACAATCGCAGGCGTAACCATTCTTTACGGGAGATTTTTGATGCTCTTTTTTATCTGTTGAAAACAGGTTGTCAGTGGCGGATGCTTCCTCATGAATTTCCACCATGGAAACTTGTTTGCTATTACTTTTCCAAATGGAAAAACAACGGGACTTTTGAAGGGATTAACGATATATTGCGGGACGGCTTTCGTAAAGGGAACGGCAGAAACAGTTCTCCAAGTGTCGGTCTGATTGACAGTCAGAGTGTTAAAACGACAGGAGCAGGGGGTCAGGAAAGAGGATTTGACGGAGGTTAAAGGATAAGGGGTCGTAAACGGCACATTATAACAGATACAAACGGATTGTTGCCGTCCGTAAAGGTTGATGCAGCCGGCGGGCATGACGGTAAAGCCGGATTTGAAGTTACCGGTTCATTGAAGCACCGGTTTGACAGGATGAAAAGGATATATGCCGACGGTGGCTGCAGAGGCAAGCCGGTCGACAGAGTGAAGTCTGCATTTGGTTGGGACATCGAAATTACGCTGCGAACGGATAAATCTGCTGAATTTAAACCTTTGCCTGTGCGTTGGGTTGTTGAGCGGACATTCTCCCGGCTAGAAAATTTCCGGAGACTCGCCAAAGATTACGAAAGCCGCTATACCACATCTTCAAACCGGGCAATGATATATCTGTCATTCATCAATCTGATGATCAATAGAATAATCAGTTGATGAAATTTAGACAGTTTCTTA
>LBCX01000084.1 GCA_001657575.1 Bacteroidales bacterium Barb4 | reverse complement strand
GGCGGGAGGTCAGCCGGCAGAAGGCGATGCCGACGGCTCCGGCAGCGAACAGGCAGGGGGCGTAAGTCCATTGCGTGATGCGAAGGGCGGCACCGGTCAGGAGCAGCAGGGCGGCGAGGTTGAACAGGAGCGTTCGGGCAGAGGGAGTCATCTATTTGTTTCGGATAATGAAAATGTCTTCGCCGGGCTTTTTCATCAGGTATTCTTCACGGGCGAAGTGTTCCAGACTTTGCTTGTCGGTGTGCAGATTGTCCAGCCTTCTGCGGTTCGCCTCTATTTCCTTTTGGTAGTGTTCAATTTCTTTTTCGAGGCTGCGGATCTTTTGTTCGTAGGCGAAACGGCGGTACAAACTGCTGTCGCCTGTCGTAAAGGTGAGGAGTACGAACGCGAACGCGACTATTTGGTAGGCATTTGCCCGAAAGAGGTATTTGTTGTAAAATGCTTTGAGGTGTGACATCTGCGGCTTGTGGATGGGGCGGCAAATGTACAGATGATTTTTTTATCTACATTTGCGCCCTCAATTAAAAAGGAAACCGATGGATAACTATATTGTTTCGGCAAGGAAATATCGTCCCTCTACGTTCCAAAGTGTGGTGGGGCAGAAATCGCTGACGGTTACGCTAAAAAATGCCATACAGAACAACAAGCTGGCGCACGCCTACTTGTTTTGCGGGCCGCGCGGAGTAGGGAAAACCTCCTGCGCCCGCATCTTTGCAAAAACAATCAACTGCCTGACTCCCACGCCGGAGAGCGAAGCCTGCAATGCCTGCGAATCCTGCACGGCTTTCAACGAGCAGCGTTCCTACAATATACATGAGCTGGATGCGGCTTCCAACAATTCGGTGGAGGACATCCGCTCGCTCATTGAGCAGGTGCGCATTCCGCCTCCCATCGGCAGGTATAAGGTCTTTATCATTGATGAGGTGCACATGCTCAGTTCGGCGGCTTTCAATGCTTTCCTCAAAACGCTGGAAGAACCGCCGCGTCACGCCCTTTTCATTCTGGCGACCACCGAGAAGCACAAGGTGATTCCTACCATCCTCTCCCGTTGCCAGATCTACGACTTTTCCCGCATCACCATTGCCGACATCGTGGATCACCTGCAATACGTGGCGCAGGGCGAGGGTGCGACCGCCGAGCCGGAAGCCCTCAACATCATAGCCCAAAAGGCGGACGGCGGGATGCGCGATGCCCTGTCGATATTCGATCAGGTGATGAGCTTTACCAACGGCAATATCACCTATCAAGCCGTTATCAACAATCTGAACGTATTGGATTACGAATACTACTTCCGCCTCACGGAAGCCGTATTGGAGGGAAACGCCCGCGCGTCCATGCTTCTATTGAATGAGATACTGAGCAGCGGCTTCGAGGGGCAGCATATTATTTCCGGACTGGCTTCCCACTTTCGCGACCTGCTGGTCTGCAAGGATGCCGCCACGCTGGTGCTCTTTGAGGTGGGTGCTTCCATCCGCGAACGGTATATAGCGATTGCCAAGCAATGCTCCGACGCCTTCCTTTTCAAAGCCATCAGTCTTGCCAACGACTGCGACCTGAACTACAAGACAAGCCGCAACAAACGGCTGCTTTTGGAGCTGACCCTTATCCGGCTCTGCCAACTTTGCCGTCCGGCTGATGCGACAGCCGAAGAGGATAAAAAAAAAACACTGATTGAACCGGTCGGTACGGCAACCGCAACTCCTGCATCTGTTCCCCCGTCTGCGGCACATACACCCGTTGCCGCCCCCCGTCCCGCCGCTCCGGCAAAGCCGCCTGTCCGTCCGACAAGCACTTCCTTAAAGGACTTGGCGGGTGAGAAACCACCCGACCCGCAAAGCAATCCGGCACAGGCAACCGCCGCAACACCGAACCTCCCCTTTACGGCAGAAGCCCTGCTAACGCATTGGAAGTCTTATGCGGAAACCCTTAAAGCAAAGATTCACCTGAAAAACGCCATGCAATCCTGCAAGCCGGTGTTGCAGGAGAACGATTACTTTGAAGCGGCTGTGCTCAATCCGGGGCAGCAGGACGAATTGGCAAACAATGCCAGCGACATCCTCGCTTTCCTGCGCCGCGAATTGAAGAATACAAACATTCAAATGCGCGTCCGTGTCACCGCCGAAACCGCCGGCAAACTCCCCGTCACATCTGCCGAGAAATATGAATATCTGATAAACATCAACCCGCTGCTGAAACAACTGCGGGAGGAGTTTAGCCTTTCAACGGATTGACGATTCCTATTCCGGCACAATCCCCTTTTCTGTCAGCAGCTTCAGCCCTACCTCTTTCAGTTTGAACTTCTGTATCTTGCCGCTGCCGGTCAGCGGGAAGCCCTCCACGAAGAAGACGTATCGGGGGATTTTGTGGCGGGCTATCTTGCTGCGGCAAAAGTCTTTTACCTTCTCTTCCGTCAGGGCAGAGCCTTCTCTGGGAATGATGAAGGCACCGACTTCCTCGCCGTATTTCTTGGAGGGGACGGCGGCAACCTGTATGTCCTGCACGCCTTCGAGGTGGTAGAGAAACTCCTCTATCTCGCGGGGATAGATGTTTTCGCCGCCGCGTATAATCATGTCCTTGATGCGACCCGTGATGCGGTAGTTGCCCGCCTCGTCCTTGATGCCCAAGTCGCCGCTGTGCAGCCAGCCGTTGGCGTCGATAACCTCGGCGGTGGCTTGTGGGTTTTTGTAGTAGCCTTTCATGGCAAGGTAGCCGCGACAGCACATTTCCCCCTGTGTGCCGACGGGACATTCCTTGCCCGTCTCGGGGTCGATGACGGCTACTTCCGTGCAGGGATATTCCTTTCCTACCGTCGTGCAACATTCTTCAAAACTTTCGGCGAGGGTGCTGTGCGTCATGCCGGGCGATGATTCCGTCAGTCCGTACACGCTCGTGATACGGGTGATGTGCATCTTCTCGGTCACGCTGCGCATCAGCTCAATCGGGCAGAGGGAACCTGCCATAATCCCCGTCCGCAGGGAAGTCAGGTCGAACAGGTCAAACATCGGGTGGTTCAGCTCGGCAATAAACATGGTCGGCACGCCGTACAGAGCCGTACACCGTTCCTTGTGTACGGAAGCGAGTACCACCAGCGGGTCAAAACGTTCAACCATCACCTGCGTACAGCCGTGCGTCAGCACATTCATGCTTGCCAGCGTCACGCCGAAACAATGAAAGAGCGGCACGCAGCAGCACAGTTTGTCGTCCGCCGTAAAGCCCATGCCCTCGCCGGTAAAAAAGCCGTTGTTGGAAATATTATGATGCGTCAGCATGACCCCTTTCGGGAAGCCGGTCGTGCCGGAAGTGTATTGCATATTGACGACGTCGCGGCAGTTCACCTTCCCCTTCGCCTCAACCAGTTCCGTATCGCTGACGTTCTGTCCGAGCAATAATAATTCCGGCGTATTGTACATGCCGCGAAACTTCTCCTGCCCAATATAAACGACGTTCTTCACCGTCGGGAAACGCTCGCTTTTCAGATAGCCGCGCTGCGACTCCCTCAGTTCGGGCAGCATGGTGTAGGTCATATCCACAAAACTGCCGTCGGACACGCCCTCCGTAATGCAAATCGTATGCAGGTCGGCATCCTTCACGAGGTATTCCAGTTCGCTCTGCTTGTAATTGGTGTTCACGGTGACCATCACCGCCCCGATTTTCGCACCGGCATAGAGGAAGGTAAGCCAGTCGGGCACATTGGTCGCCCAGATGCCGACGTTCGTCCCGTGCGTGATGCCGATAGACAGCATTCCCTTCGCCATATCGTCCGCCCTGCGGTTGAATTCGCTCCACGTGAAGCGGAGGTTGCGGTCGGAATAAACGAGAAACTCCTTGTCGGGTGTAACCGTCGCCCAATGCTCCAGCCATTGTCCGAGCGTCCTTTCCTGTAATTGTCCGTTGTCCATTGTCAGTCGTTTTTTTAGAAAGGAGTATATACGACACCGAGTATTTTCGCCGTCTGCCCGCCGGAGGCATGTACATGGTGGGCAACGATGGAATCGTAATAGATGCTGTCGCCCGTTTCCAGCGCGTAGGTGCTTTTGCCGTAATTGATTTCAACGGAGCCTTCCAGTACATGGATAAACTCTTCGCCCTCGTGGGAGGAAAGGTTAAAATTGACATCCTTTTCCGACGGGGCAACGTCAATCAGAAACGGCTCCATGTGCCTCCCCGACTTGTCCTGCGAAAGGGAATGATACGTCATGTGCTTGCGCCCCTGTGCCTCGTTGTTGGTAAAGCCGATGCTGTTTGCCTCCGAACTGTCCCGCTTGCGGCAGACAACAGGTCCCAGCTCCGCCTGATCATCCAGAAACGTGCCCAGACGGACGCCCAGCGCACGGGCTATCTTGATAAGCGGGGCGAGCGACGGAAAGTCCACGTTCCCTTCAATGCGTTCAATCTGTTCCTTGCTCAGTCCCGAGCGTTCGGCGGCTGCTTCTACGGTGAGCTGCTTTGCTTCGCGGATACTTTTAATCTTCTCCCCGATGATTTTGTTATTTCCCATTTCAAATTATAACTTAATGCGTAACTCCTGTTATGATTTATCAAAAAAACTGCCGCGAAAATACAGTAATATTTTATTTCTCACAGATAATATAGAGCGGAATGTGGGGTTAATGTGGGGAAATGTGGGGTTTACGGATAACGCCGTCAGGAATGCCCTGAAAGGGCAATGGATTTCAGCCCCACATGCAGCGCAACGGAATGTGGGGTTTTGGCAAGAGGTTATAGGGAAGTTCTGAAAGAACGACCGAATCGTTTATGGTGTTAATCATCATTTGCATTTTCGGTCATCCTTTCAGGATTTTCCTGATGGTGTCATTATTAACCCCACATGCAGCGTAGCGGAATGTGGGGCTGAAATCGCCCGTCCCTTCGGGACTTCCGCAAAACGTGGAATATAATATAAATATATCTGTACCATATACTTAAAACTGTAGGATTAACTACTATAACGTTGGGCGAAACGATTTCCCACCTGTGGGAAATGACTTCCCATCTGTGGGAAATAACTTCCCACTTGCGGGAAATGACTTCCTACCTGTGGGAAACAGCTTCCCACATGCGGGAAACGACTTCCCGTATGTGGGAAAAGATTTGCCACAGGTGGGAAATGACAAAATCAGTGGTTTTTAGCCCTTCATCCTCAGTTCAAAGGTTATGCACGGCGGAAGTTCCTGCGGATAGTGGGTAACGTAAATCAACGTTTTGCCGGGGCGGGAGCAAAACAGTTGGATGATGCGGACAGCCCGTTTCTTGTTGCCGCTGTCCAAACCGTGCAGCGGCTCATCCAGTATCAGCAGGTCGGGGTCTTTCACGAAAGCGCGTGCCAGCAGTGCCAGCCGCTGCTCGCCCGACGAAAGGGTGAGGAAAAGGCGGTCTTTGAGATGCCCGATGCGGAAGGTTTCCATCCATTGCAGGGCAACGGTTTCCTGCTCTGCCGTGCATTTGCGGTGCAGCCCGACAGAATCGAAAAAGCCGGAGCCGACAATCTGCCATGCCGGCACGTTGTCATTATAATAAAGGTGTATTTCGGGCGAAACGAAGCCGATGCGCCGCTTGATGTCCCAGATGCTTTCGCCGGTGCCGCGCTTGCGGTCGAAAAGGTAGAAAGTGTTGGCGTAGGATTGGGGATTGTCGGCGTAAACGAGACTGAGGAGGGTGGACTTTCCCGTGCCGTTCGCGCCGAGCAATGCCCATTTCTCCCCGTTCTTCACATCCCAATTCAAATCGTGCAGGATAGTGCGGCTACCGTAGCGTATGGCGACGTGTTCCATGCGCAGGGTCACTTTGTGCGTGGAGGCGGGTTTGTTTGCGGCGGCGGGCAGGGTGATTGTTTCGTTGTCTGCCGTTTCTTTTATGTTTTGCAGGAAAGCCTCGCGCGTTTGCGGTTCGAGACACGTCCGGTTATACATCGGCAACACGTGGGTAATCATGTCGGGAATGTCATCGGGGTCGGACAGCAGGAGGACGGACTGCAAGCCATCAAGCTGCGCCATCTGTTGCAGCATCTCCGTCAGCACCTTGCGCGAAGGGGCATCCAAGCCGATAAAGGGATTGTCGATAATCAGGATACGCGGACGCGAACAGAGCGAACGGACAATCAGAAACTTGCGCAATTCACCTCCCGACAGGAAGATAATCCGCTTCGGAAGCAGTTCCTCAATTCCGAAAAGGGACAGGAGCTTGCGCGTCTCAGCAGTTAGTGGCTGTTCGCCAAGCAAATCTTCCACAACCGGCATACCGTCCGTTTCCGTAGAATGCCACCGTTGCTGATAATAGGCGTTCCGGCAGTCCGCCAGCGAATATATATCCTTGAAGGCAATGCTTTTGATGCCCTCCCCCGCTTGGTATCCGTTCCCTCTGACAACTGTCCCCTCCTTCAATCTGATTTTGCCTTGCAGGATACCTGCTATCAGGGTTTTCCCCGCACCGTTTGCGCCGGCTATTGCCCATTGTTCGCCGGCTCTGATTGTCCACTCCGCAGGCTTCGCAAGGCGAAGCTCCGGCAGAAGCGGGATGGCGTTTTTTATTTCGATGGTTATCATATAAATATATGATACAAATTAGTTTCCATTATATCCCCGTGCTGGGTAGAAGTCCCGAAGGGACAAGAGATTTCAGCCCCGCATCCGAACCCCTAACAGGGTTTCAAACCCTGTTAGGGGTAAACATTTGTCTTAACCCCACATTCCGCTGCGCTTCATGTGGGGCTGAAATCTTATATTCCTTCGGAATGTGCGTAACATTCAGTAGTTGTTAGCTATGCAAAACATCTTCTATCCGCTGCAATTCTTCGGCGGAGAAGTTGATATTGTCAAAGGCGGCAAGGTTGTTATTTAATTGTTCGACGGAGCTGGCGCCGATGATTACGCTGGTCACGCGGCGGTCTTTCAGCAGCCATGACAGAGCGGTTTGGGCAAGGGTCTGCCCGCGTTCTGCGGCGATGACATTCAGGCGGCGCACTTTGGCGACGATTTCGGGGGTGACTTTGGAGCGTTGGAACTTGCCTGTTGCTCGTGCGGCGCGGGAGTTTTCGGGAAAGCCGTCAAGGTATCTGTCCGTAAGGATGCCCTGTTCCAAGGGCGAGAAGGCGATGAAGCCGATGCCTTCCTTGTCAAGCAGGGAAAGGAGTTCCGGCTCGGGGCGGCGATCCATCATTGAGTAGCGTGCCTGATGAATGAGGCAGGGCGTTTTGAACTCTTTCAACACGGCAAGGGCTTGGGCGGTTTGTGCGGCGTCGTAATTGGAAATGCCGGCGTAAAGGGCTTTTCCCTGCCGGACAATATCGGCTAAGGCACCCATTGTTTCCTCTATCGGGGTGTCGGGGTCGGGACGGTGGGAGTAGAAAATGTCCACATAGTCCAGTCCCATCCGGCGGAGGCTCTGATCCAAGCTCGCCATGAGGTATTTCCGACTGCCCCAATTGCCGTAGGGACCGTCCCACATATCGTAGCCCGCTTTGGTGGAGATAATCATTTCGTCGCGATAGTTTCCCAAGCCTTTTTTCAGGATGCGTCCGAAGTTTTCTTCTGCAGAGCCGTACACAGGCCCGTAGTTGTTGGCAAGGTCGAAGTGGGTTACTCCGCGGTCGAATGCCGCGTGTGCAATCTTGATATAGTTTTCAAACACGTCCACACTCCCGAAGTTGTGCCAGAATCCCAAAGAAACGGGGGGAAGAAGAACGCCGCTTCGCCCGCAACGCCTATACGCCGCATCGGCATAGCGTTTTTCATTTGCCTTATACATTTCCATTGCTTGTTTATAAATTGATTGGATGAACGGCAAAGATAGGGCAGGGGGGAATTGAAAGTTGGGGCAGGGACAAAAAAAAGAGGTTGTCTCACGACAACCAATCTTTTCGTTTTAACCTTAAATCTAATACCATGAAAAACACAGTGCAAATGTACGCCCTTTTTTATGCTGTGCAACATATACTGCAAGAAAAATAGCGTGTTTAACTTTATTTAGCTATTCAACTTCGGAAGCGCATGAGTGACACGTAGCGGACTGATTTACACTGCCATCGCAATGTCCGGCAAGCCGCAGGTTTTGTGCGGGAATGTCTTCGCCCGTAAAAAGAGCCGTCAGAATCTCTGAGACGGAGCCGCTGACCGCTTCCGTGCGGATACCTTTGTTTTTCAAGGCTTGGAGGGGAGGCTGCCCGACCTTGTTCACCAGCAGAAGGTCGCAATCGGAGATGACAGCGGCTATTTCGTTCCACCGGTCGCTGCTCCGCTGGCAGGCAATGATGGATCTGCGCTCAACCGATTTGACTTTTCCGTCTTCCCAGCTGTAAATCCATAGATTATAAGCCATTCCCAAATGCCTGTCCACCGAAACACCGTCGCTTGTGGCAACGGCAACGAGCCGGACGGGCTTTTTTTCCGCCTCCTTGCGGGAAAACGGATTTGAACGACCTATCAATCCCACTGCATCTGCCCTGCATCGCCCGCAATGCTCCATTTGCTTGACATATAAGGATGTTTCCGCTCTCAGGGATTGCATGTTTGCTGCCGAAGGCTCCTGTAAGCCGGCGAAAGGCGTTCCTGCTACCGGAATGAGCGGGATGCAGTTTTGTATATCCGCTCCCAAAGCGGAAACATAGCGGGCTACTTCGGGGATGTGATATTCATTGACGCGGGGAATGACAACGGTATTGATTTTTACCGTCAGCTCGTACTGTTTGAGCAGCTTGATGGCTTCCGTCTGTCGCTCCAAAAGTAGTTGTGCCCCTTCTGTCCCGAAATAAGTTTTTCCGCCGTAATGCACCCACTCGTATATATCCGCTCCGGTCTCCGGACGGACGGCGTTCACGGTGACCGTTACGTGCGAAACGTTCAGCCGGGCAAGGCGCGGTATGTAATCCGCCAGTGAAAGCCCGTTGGTGGAGACGCATAACAGCTTGTCGGGATAGCCGGCGTGCACCCGTTCGAGCGTTTCCATTGTTTCATTGGGATTGGCAAAGGGGTCGCCGGGGCCTGCAATGCCTACCACCGCCAGATTGTCCAGCTTCTTGTTTATATCGTCCAGATGTGCCAGAGCCTGCTCAGGCGTCAAGACTGAAGTTGTCACTCCCGGGCGGCTTTCATTGGCACAATCGAATTTACGGTCGCAGAAATTACACTGCACATTGCACCTCGGCGCAACAGCCAGATGAATGCGCCCGTAACTGTGCCTCGCCTCCGCATTGAAACACGGGTGGTTATTATTATCCAAAGCCATTCTTGTCAGATATTAGGGTGTATAATACAAATTGGTTTATAAGTTTACCCCTAACAGGGCTTAAAGCCCTGTTAGGGGTTCGGTAGTCCCGAAGGGACGGGAGATTTCAGCCCCACATGAAGCGTAGCGGAATGTGGGGTTAAAGGACGATAGAATAGGATAAATCATCGTTTGTATTTGCATCGTCCTTTCAGGACTCCGTCGGGGGTGTATTTATAAACCCCACATTCCGCTACGCTTCATGTGGGGCTGAAATCTATTGTCCATTTGGGACATTCACAAACGAAGTTTTCCTTTCATTTCAATCGTTCCCTATCCGCTTTGTTCTTTTCAACGGCAAGCCGTATGCTATTATGTATGGTATCCAAAGCCTATTTGGCTCTTTCACTGCTTTTACGGGCATCTTCCCTTACTTCCCTCATTAACGCTTCCGATTGCGCATCAGTCGGTTCTTCATCAGACATAAAGCTATACGTCATATCCACAACAGGCTGTTGCTCTCCTTTTCCTAAAATGGTTGCACTCATATTTATATTGATTTAGGTGCAAAGGTATATTTTAATTGTTGTAGTCCTACGATTTGTTCTCGTTGCTTGCAGCATTATATAAATAATCTTTACAACCGGCTTCCTCAATTAGATTTTTCCATTTTTTATCATAAGTCCAATATTTATCCCCTTTACGAACATAAGCAAGATTAAATAAATCAAATAAATCATTCCTTTGCCATTTTTCTTGTCCTGTCTCTAATTTTTTAAAGAATAGATCTATGACACGTATTAGAAGGTCATAATGATGTAAGGGTAATCTTTTTTAATTATATTTGCCTTGTGTAGCAGTGAACACATAATAATTTAGAGATTTGATTACCAAATGAAAAGTATATCTTTCACGATATTTCTCTATATCTTTAATTTGACCTTTATACTCTAAAGCTGTTTGATTATAATATTCTGCGATATCAACTAATCCTTGTTTTCTCTTTCTTATATATTTTTCAAAATCCTTTCTCTGATTTTCTTGTATAAATCCACCATTTGCGATTGCAGCGGAGAAACGCATCAAATCATGTGTGTAATTAAAAAATTCCGGCTTAATTTTCTTTTATTTGCCTGTTTTGTTAGATATCTTAATGGTTCTAAGAAAATCATGCCATGCTTGGCTTTCATAAGCTTGGCCTCTCTGGAGTACGATCATGTAAGCCGGTATTGCATAATTCCCATAAGTTATTGTAAATAGGTGTAATATTACTTTTTATATTATCAAACAACTCATCATTTTCTCCTAACATATACCAAATATTTGAATCTGCAATGATACGAGGAATGAAAATATCTTTCGCCTTCTTTTTTCTTTTACGATGCAGTCCTTTTTTATAATGTGCCGACTTCTTATAGTTGATTTGCCTATTCATAATAAATATATTTTTTGCAAATGTAATATTTATAATTTAGCGCGAGTTCAGTATAAAAAATAATCGTATATTATTTATTATCAAAAATTCCGAAGGAATATCAGATTTCAGCCCCACATGAAGCGTAGCGAAATGTGGGGTCAAGGACGATAGAATAATGTAAATCATCATTTGTATTTGTATCGTCCTTATTCTTATGATTCACACAAGCGCATTGACATAATCTTTTTGATAATCCTGATTGTTTCTGATTACGGCAAACATCCTGTGTACGAGCTTCGCCCTGACAGCATTCAGGACAGACATCCTGTTCTTACCCTCGGCCACTTTCCTCTCATAATACTCATGCAACTCCCCCCTGCACCTTGTGGCAACGACC
>LBCX01000009.1 GCA_001657575.1 Bacteroidales bacterium Barb4 | reverse complement strand
AACAGAGTCTCGCAGCGGGCGGACAAGAGTATCAAAACCCTCCTGCACATGGCAGCTCTGGTTGTCGCCACCAGATGCAGGGGGGAACTGCACGAGTATTATGAAAGGAAAGTGACCGAAGGAAAGAATAGGATGTCTGTCCTGAACGCTGTCAGGGCGAAGCTTGTGCATCGGATGTTTGCCGTAATCAGAAATAATCAGGATTATCAAAAAAATTATGTTAATGCACTTGCGTGAATCATAAGAATAAGGACGACTGGATATTATATGTTCGTAAATCATCATTTGTATTTAATCTCTGTTCTTATACCATGTACGTGGTATTTTAGGAACTGAAAACTGTCTGCATCTTTGCAGCGAGCAATTCTGTTTATCTGTTTATAAAAATACTTTATCATGAAGCGAATTATTCTGTCATTACTTGTTTTCTCAGCCATATTCTGCGCCTGCTCGTCAAAACCGGATAAACAGGCAAGAGCAGACAGTAAAACCCTTATTATCGGTGTAACGCAGAAACCGACTTATCCCGACTTGATTAAGTATGCCATCCAACCTCTATTAGAACAAAAAGGCTACACGATTAAGCTGGTGCAGCTGGACGACCAGCATGTATTCAACCAAACGCTGGTGGACGGCGAAGTGGATATAAACATCGGGCAACACGAGGCGGCACTTAATTTTGAGAAAGTGAATAATCCCGAATGGCGTATCTCGCCCCTGATTACCGTTCCGAGTGCCCACATGGGTATTTTCTCAGACAAGTATAATGTAAAAGATATTGAGGAACTGAAAAAAGCGGTTCAAAAGGGTGATGTGGTTGCCATGCCGGATGATATAACGAACTTGTCCCGCTCATTGATTTTTCTGGAAAATATCGGTTTCATTAAACTAAGACAGGACAAAGACAAATTTGCCACAACGGAAAGAGACATCGCAGAAAACTACTACGAACTGAAATACCGCGTACTGAAAGCCGAACAGATACCCCGCATTCTGAACAGTATCGGAGTCGGGGTGATATACGGCGATGACGCTGATTTACTCGGCATATTGGATAAGGCTGTCATCCGGGAAGTGGACGAGAGCGACCTTTTTCTGAACACGTTTGTGGTACGGGATGAAACATTGGAAGCGCAACCTGAATGGCTCAAGGATTTTGTGGAAGCCGTACAGTCCGAAGAATTTAAAAATGTGGTGGAAGACCCGCAATATCGTTTTCACAGATACTATCGTCCGTCGTGGTATCGTGAAAAATGGGGAATTGCCAACGAATACGGGAAATAATTGAATCATGTACAGTATGAACATTTACAGAAACCTTTCTTTTTTATGTATCGCATCGGTCGTTTTGAGTGCCTGCTCGTCTAATCAGCAAAAAACGGTTGAAGGCAGCGACGACGAAAAGAAAACGATTATAATCAGTACATCCCAAAAGCCGACGTATGCGGATATGGTTACGTATGCCATTCAGCCCATACTGGAGAAAAAGGGATACACCATCAAGATGTTGCAGGTAGCTGAAACAAAATTGATATTCAAAGTATTGAATAGTGGAGAAACCGATGTTCATGTCGGCGGGCATAAAGCGGCATTCGACTATCTGAAAAAATATGGCGGCATTGATGTTTATACGCTTATCACGGTTCCAAGTGCTCATCTGGGGCTTTTTTCGGATAAACTCTCCGGTAGTATGGAAGACATTAAGCGTCAATTGAAAAAAGGCGATTTGGTACTCATTCCGGACGACCCTACCAACCTGCCCCGCTCTTTGGTCTTTTTGGAAAATCTGGGTCTGCTAAAACTGAAAAAGGATATAAATACATTTGAGGCTACCGAAAAAGACATAGCGGAAAATCCATACGGTTTGGAAATTAAAGTGTTGAATGCGGGACAAATCCCCCGAAGTTTGAGAAGTACTACGCTGGCGGTGATTTTTGGCGATGATGCCGATTTGCTCGGCATACTGGATTCGGCGATTATCCGTGAAATTAATCCCGATGAGCAGTTTATGAACATGTTTGTGACAAAACAAGGCAACGAAAACAAACCTTGGATAAGAGACCTTGTGGAAGCGATACAGTCCGAAGAATTTAAAAATGTGATAGAAGACCCGCAACATCGTTTTTATAAATATTGGCGTCCCGTATGGTACGTGGAAAAATGGGGTGCTACCAACGACTACGCGAAGTAATTGAAACTATAAATCACTATAACTTATGATTGGCTTACTAATTATATCATTATTAACAGGGGCATCTTTGATTCTTGTAGGATTTTTGACAAAAAGAAACCCTACTCTAATTTCAGGTTATCATAAATTAGATGAGTATCAAAAAAAGGTATTTCCCGATATTCTCAAAAAAGCAATGGTAACAACAGGATGGGTTATGATTATTGGATGTTTCGTATCATTTCTTCTAAAGTGGAATATTAGTCTTTTTATATTTTTATTTTTTCCCCCTTTTATAATGAGTATATATATGTTTTTGAAAGGAAATGACATTTCAAAAATATCAACTAAAATATTGCTGTTGTTTCTTGTTTCGATTCCTATTCTTATTTCTGTTTTTATTTTTGCTTCATCAAAAGAGCATTCAATTCATATTGATCACGAAAATATTAACATAACAGGTTTGTACGGAGAGACCGTTCCAATTAAAGAAATTAAGCATATACAAATCTTGGATACAATACCTGAAATACGATTAAAAACAAATGGATTTGCATTTGGTTCCATACGTAAAGGCCATTTTTTAGTTGAAGGATTGGGAAATATTAAATTATTCTTGAGTTCTTCATCGGGTCCTTACATTGAGATGCAAACGTTATCCAATCAATATATTATAGTTAATTTCAAGAATGCCGATAAAACCAATAATATCTATAATGAAATTAAAAGAAAATTATGACTGATATTGAAACGAAATACATACGAACATGGCGGATTATTCGGAAGAAATAAGCATCAGAAACCTCAGCGTAGTCTTTCCCAGCAGGAAAAAGGACATTACGGCAGTGAAAAAGGTGTCCTTGGATATACGGAAGGGGGAAGTGTTTGGTATTGTCGGTACAAGCGGTGCGGGCAAAAGTACGCTGTTGCGAACAATCAATCTGCTGCAACGACCCACGCAGGGGAACGTTATTATTCACGGAGAAGATCTGACTACCCTGAATGGCGAAGCACTGAGAAGATTCAGGAAAAACATCGGGATGATTTTTCAACAATTCAATCTGATTAATTCCAAAACGGTGTACGACAATATCGCATTTGTGATGCAGGTAGTCGGTAAAACCAAAGAAGAAATCAGCAGACGCGTCCCGGAAGTATTGGAACTTGTCGGTTTATCCGACAGGGCGGATTCTTATCCGGCTAAATTAAGCGGCGGAGAAAAACAACGTGTCGGAATAGCCCGTGCGTTGGCTAACAATCCCTACATTCTGCTTTGCGACGAACCGACCTCCGCCCTTGATTTGGAGAATACCAACGCCATTTTGAAACTGATCAAAGAGATTAATCAAACCTTGGGTATCACGACCGTTATCATTTCGCATGAAATAAATGTGATAAAGAAAATATGCCATCGTGTCGCCGTAATGACTGACGGGGAAATTATTGAACTGGATGATGTGTTCAATGTATTTTCTGCACCGAAACATGACTATACAAAATCGTTAGTCAGTCATACGTTTGATTTGGAGCTGCCTGCCCAAACATTGCACGGTGAAGATTTCAAAACATTAAAGGTTTTGTATAGCGGCGATAAAGCGAATGAATCGGTACTTTCGGACGCAACCGAAAAATTCAAGGTGAAAATAAATATTCTTCAAGGCAAAATAGAGTATATCTCCGGCAAACCTTTCGGCATGCTCATCGTGCAACTCAACGGAACT
Source organism: Bacteroidales bacterium Barb4 (assembly GCA_001657575.1). GTDB lineage: Bacteria > Bacteroidota > Bacteroidia > Bacteroidales > Tannerellaceae > Barb7. Next base: position 26,209 of record LBCX01000009.1, on the reverse strand, counting down.
CCTGAAATAATAAGCAACGCCGAGAATTATTTACGGGCAAGAACCTATAATGTAACAGACGTATGAGCAGTTTATCCTTTTCCGAATTATTCGGGTATTTACAGACCGCATTTTTTGAAACATTCCTGATGTGCAGTGTTTCGCTTGTCATATCGGTCATTTTAGGGTTGATTACCGGCTTGGCAATCTTCACAACGAGAGACGGCACATTCTGGCGAAACAGGACACTGAACTTTGTGGGAGGGATTTTGGTTAATGTCATTCGTTCCATACCCTTTATCATCTTGTTGGTATTGCTTATTCCGGTCACCAATATGGTTGTCGGCTCTACCATAGGCCCCATGTCCGCTTCCATTTCCCTGTCGGTTGCGTCATTTGCCTTTTTCTCAAGAATGGTCGAAAGCTCGTTAAGCGAAGTGGACAGAGGCGTTATCGAAGCGTCAAAAGCATTTGGAGCCAGCAACTGGGCAATTATCAGAAGCGTATTGCTTCCCGAAGCCCTGCCGGGCATTTACAGGGGGATTACGATTTTGGCAATCGGACTGGTCGGCAATTCAGCCAATGCCGGAATGGTCGGCGGAGGAGGAATCGGCGATTTAGCCATTCGTTTCGGCTATTACCGCTACCAGACCGATGTGATGATTGTAACAGTCGTACTGCTGATTGTGTTGGTTCAGATTATTCAAATGACAGGAGATTGGATTGCCAAAAAGGCGGAAAAAAGATAACACTGCCGTTCTATTATGAATATGGAAAAAGTATTTGGCTGCCCATCCTGTAATAACCGGTTCCCTGTACGTATTTTATTTACATTATCACCTGTTGTTAAGTGTAATAGATGTAATAAGCAGTTTAGAGTGGAACGAAGTATGTCATTTAAAGACTTTTTTTCATTGCTTTTATTCCCATAACTATTATAATTATAGGTAATGTTATGAGATTTAAGGGATATTCGTTTGTTGAAACCATGTCTGTGTGTATAATTATTGGTGTAATACTTGTTTTATTGGCAGGCATAATAACCTATTCAGTTTCTGAATTTAGAGAAGATAATGAAAAATAAAAAAGTGTTTATACCTCTCTTGTTTTCTACTCCGATATTATTTTTCTTTGGTTATCGTCTTTCGCAAGTTATTAGTGGAAATAATAATCATGAATCCATTAAAAGCGAAATAACAGGATCTATAATTTGCGGGGTTCTAATCAGTTTTGGAATTTGGAATCTATATAGAAAGGCAAACAAAAAAAGATGCAAGTGATTTGATGAACAAAGAAATATTACATATCGCCATTCCGGCCATTTTCTCAAATATAGCAGTTCCGTTGCTTGGTTTGATAGGGATAGGAATTGTCGGACATTTGGGCAAGACGGCTTATATAGGTTCAATGGCTTTAGGTACGATGTTCTTTAATACCATCTATTGGATATTTGCTTTTCTGCGAATGGGAACCAGCGGACTGACGGCACAAGCGTATGGCAGGCGCGACCGCAGGGAAATAGCCGCCATACTGGTTCAGTCCGTCCTCGTAAGTTTCGTTATTGCGCTTGTTCTCATTCTGTTTCGGCATCCCGTTGAACGGCTTATCTTTTCAATACTCGAAACAACTGCCGAAATGGAGAAATACGCCATTCTCTATATTCATATATTGATATGGGGGGCACCTGCCGTGCTGACGCTTTGGGTTTTTTTCGGCTGGTTCATCGGTATGCAAAACTCGCGCTGTCAAATGTATGTTATCCTGTCAATGAGCGCGGTCAATGTAGTTTTGAGTATGGCGTTTGTGTATGGCTTCAAGATGAATTTGGACGGTGTGGCTTGGGCAACCCTGTTGTCGCAATATTTCGGTTTGATACTGGCTGTGATTATATGGCTGCATAAATACGGATCATTCAGGGCGGATATGTCATGGAAAGAAAGTTTCCGGTTTTCCCTGACGAAACGGCTTTTTACCGTCAACAGGGATATTTTTTTCCGCATGATTTGTCTGGTTGTCGTCACTTTCTTTTTTGTATATGCCGGTGCCCGGCAGGGAGAAACCATTTTGGCGGTAAATACGCTGATGATGCAGCTTTATTACATGTACTCGTTCTTTCTGGACGGGTTTTCCTTTGCCGGTGAAGCCCTGATCGGCAAATATGCAGGAGCAAAGGATGAAGCAAACCTGCATAAAGCCGTGCATTATCTGTTCCTGTGGGGAGCGGGAGTCGCGGTTTTATTCACCTTGCTGTATGCCGCAGGAGGAACAAGTTTTCTGGGTTTGCTGACCGACGACAAAGGGGTTATCAATGCCTCGTCAGCCTATTTTTACTGGGCGTTGTTTACTCCTCTGATAAGTTTTACGGCTTTTATCTGGGACGGCATCATGATTGGCGCCATAACAACACGCTACATGCTGATCTCAATAGCAGGGGCATCGGTTGTTTTCTTCTCGGTGTATTATGCTTTTTCAGGGGAAACAAACAATCACATACTGTGGCTGGCTTTTACCCTGTATTTGTTTATCAGGGGATTGATACAAACCTTGTATGCGAAAAAATGCTTGAGCTTACGGATAATAAAAGTACGTGATGTAAATTAGCTTATATTAATGTGAGTTCGACATAAGAGCTGGAAATTACGGCTTGCAGGATGTCCCGAAGGGACAAGAGATTTCAGCTCCACATGCAGCGAAGCGGAATGTGGGGTTAATAGAACGGGTTACCAATAAGTTCTGAAAAAACGATACAAAGGCAAAAGACAAAATGTAACATATAATATCCGGTCGTTCTTTCAGAACTTTCCTAATGGTGTCATCCATAACCCCACATTCCGCTTTGCTGCATGTGGGGCTGAAATCTCCCGTCCCTTCGGGACGGTTGCGCAACTTAATTATAAACTAATTCTTATCACATATTTGCCTGTGCAGGTTTCCCCGCATGGCGTGTAGTAGCAAAAAAAGTCGTTTTCTTTTGTTATTCTCGAATCTTTTACAGATTTTTGCACTTTATTTTTTCAAACCGCAGGCAAGCGACGGCTTTGGGACACGAAAGATGAGCTTCCGGACATGTAAGAAAGGCTTTCAGACATGTAAGAAATAGTTTCAGACACGTAAGAAAATATTTCAGACATGCAAGAAATGCTTCCGGACATGTAAGAAAATATTTTAGACATGTAAGAAATGTTTCCGGACGCGATGGAATCGAGAGACAGTTAACAGAACACCAACCACTTAATCTACTACTGCAATGACAAGAGACTACATTCCCAGCAAGGATCAGGATTGGGACAATTGGGTTTACAATCTTATCGACAAAGCCCAGCAGTACAAAAGCACGTTTAACATTCCGGAGAAAGTACTTACCGATTTGGTTGCCGGGCGGTTTGCGTGGAGCACCGCCTATCTTCCTACGCTTGACCCCGCCACCCGCACGCCCAAACTCGTACAGGCGAAAGTTGCCGCCCGCAAGGCGTTGGAAGTCCTGGCACGCAATTTAGTGCAGGGCTACCTTGTTCACAGCCAGGAGATGACCGACGAAATCCGCGTGGATTTTGACCTGCGCATCCCGCGCAGCCAGTCCACAATTCCCCGCCCCGGTACGGCACCCAGCCTTGCCGTTCACTCCATCGGACATTACGAAATCGAAGTTATCCTGAGCAGTGAACCGGAAGGTCGCCACGGCAAACCCGAAGGCGTAAGCGGCTACCAGCTGTGGACAAAAGACGGCGACCCTCCCGTGCACCCCGAAAACCGCAAGTTCTTCGGCAACTACAGCAACACCCGTCAGGTCATCTCCTTCGACTCCGACGCCGCCGGACTGTCCCTCACCTTCGTCGCCCGCTGGCTCAACGCCAAAGGGCAAACCGGGCCGTGGAGCAATCCGGTTACCGTCTCCATCAGCTGACAGGAAAGCGGAATTTGGAGAAAGAAAAAATGAAGAGAAGGTAACCGCTGCAGTAATGAGCGGTTGCCTTTTCTTTTTTGCGAACAGGCTAAGGAGTATAAAAACAATAGATACTTTTGCGGGCGAAAGCGCGCCTATTTATGAGTTGGTAGCAGACACAACAGCGTAACGAAAAATGATAATCTGATGACAAAAGCAATATGAGTACAGGGAAATTATCTTTTAAAAAGAAAGTTCACAGGGATAATCCTATTGAACAAAATATTTCTGATATTATTCATGAGATAGTACCAACGTTTGAAGTGGAAGTAGATGATTCCGAATGGGAAAGGGCTGACGAAAACTTAAAAGAAAAAATCACAACGCTTGGCACTAAACTCAAAGCCATTGAAGAACAACTTGGCAGCAATCAAGGTAATTTATCTGATGCAATCAAGGAACTAAAAAAGGAAATTGAAAATTTAAAAGTAAGAAAACCGTTAGACCTTATCGTAAAAATTGACAATTCAAAAACCCAAGACTTAGGTAAACAGCATTTTCAATTACCAACGCTTTTACAAATACTTGCCACAAAATTAAATGTCTATATTGTGGGGCCTGCAGGTTCAGGCAAAACTACTGCTGCTATCCAATGTGCCAAAGCTCTTGATATAGATTTTTATTTTACAGGAGCAGTTGCGAGCGAATTTAAATTGACAGGTTTTATTGATGCACAAGGCAGAATTGTTTCCACTGAGTTTCGCAAGGCATTTGAAAATGGGGGACTTTTCCTTTTTGACGAAATCGATGCGAGTTATCCGCAAGCAGTATTAGCGTTTAATGCCGCATTAGCAAATGATTATATGGATTTTCCCGACAAACGAATATCCCGTCATGAAAATTTTTACTGCATAGCTGCCGCAAACACTTATGGGCAAGGAGCAGACAGACAATATGTAGGCAGAAACCAACTGGATGCCGCTTCGCTTGACCGCTTCGTCTTTTTGGATTGGAAATACGATGAAAATCTTGAAAGAGATTTAGCGGGTAATCAAGATTGGAGTGATTATGTTCAAAAAATTAGACGATACATTGAAGCACAAAAAATAAGACACGTGGTAAGTCCGCGTGCTTCCATATTTGGGGCAAAACTTTTAGCAAACGGAATGCCAAGAGATAGTGTTGAGCAAACCATACTTTGGAAAGGACTGGACGAAACGACAAAAAATAAAATACTTGAAAATATAGCACCAAAGAAAGTACAAGCATCTCGTGACGGAAAGTTTATTCCCAAGGTAAAAGTTGGTGATAAAGTAAATGAAGATGATATAATTGGAGAAATTAAATATAAATACAATAGCTATGGCAGGTATTATACAGATACAGATAATGTACTTGCTCCTTATAATGGGATTATACTCTCAATTATGCAAAGTCAAGAGGTAAAAGACGAAGAGGTAATTGCAGAAATAGAAAGTTATGGTAATTAATAAGCAAATACATTTTGGTGATTTAAGCAAGTTTTGGAACTATGCAATGCAGGATAGTAACGCTCGTAGAAAGTCGTCAAGAGACAATAATAATATAGGGTGGTCTGGGGGGCTGACTTGGGAGCAAGCCAAGCAAATGGCAATAAGTGGATGGCGGGACGGTATGAATGAAATTGAGAAATATCGTGCTAAAATAGTTCCGATTGTTACTGAGAAAGTTTTACGTCCGAAGCAAGTCTATTCATTAGCAGGTTATAGCGTTGATGTCGGCAGCTTTTTAGCAAACGATCCGGAGTGTTTTATTGCAAGAGAATATGAAGAACGAAATTATCCGGGAAAGATTTATAAAATTGTTGCTTCAATATCCTTTTCAGCTGCAATTAAACCTGAAACGATAATTCAAAGAGGAGCAATGATTTGTGCACTGATTGATGCGATAGAATTTGCAGGACACAGAGCAGAAGTCATTTGTAATGATGCTTCAAGTGTAAGTGACAGCGAAAAGTACAGACAAGGAAAATACAAAGAAGGGGGATGGTTTGAAGTTTCCGTTACAGTAAAAAAAGTATCTCAGCCACTTGAAATGAGTGATTTGGCTTTTTGTTTGGCACACCCCGCTATGTTACGCAGGATTATGTTTTCAGTTGCCGAATTACAAGGCTGGTCTGATTTTGCAAATAATTATGGCTGTCCTGCCGAAGCAACAGACAAAGGTGATATTTATATAAGAGAAATTTATTCGGAAACGGTTCCCGATGAACATGCAATAACATGGGTACTTACAGAACTTGGAAAACTTGGAATTGATATAGAAACCAATTAAATAATAAATTATAAGAGCCAATAAATTTCACAGCAGCAAAATCAGTCCAATCAATCCAAATTATCTCAAAAAAAGCCTTACACTTTATAGGCAAACTCCATCCATACACAGTAACGCAGTGTCTGTCTTGCCGGCGAACATGGAGGCGGCTACTATCCAAACATTTCCGCGCAGAAAGCCGAGAGTGACCGCGATAAAGTCGCCCACGTCCGGCAGGAAGACGAAGAAGGCTATCCATAAAGGAAAGATACAACCGCTTTACTTGATAATTATTTTGGCGCGATTGTCCCTGCTTATTTTATAAGCTGTGAGTAAAGAAGAAAAATTAAATTACATTTGCGCCGCTAATTCTAAGATATGAACAATATGAACAAAATTTGGTTATTGGGAGCCGTGTGTATGGTGCTTGCATTCGGTTCATGCAAACCTAAACAGAGTGCCTACAAAGCTGCCTACGAACAGGCTAAGGAAAAAGAACCTGAAGCGGTCATTGACGTGTCAGATGTTACGGTGCGCACGGAGCACATCAAAGCCGCCGAGGGTGAAGATGCCGGTCGTCTGAAACATTTCAGTGTGGTCATAGGCAGTTTCCAGAACAAGACCAACGCCTACTCCCTGAAAGAGCGCATGGAGAATGAGGGCTACAGAGTGGTATTGGGTGAGAACGAACAAGGCATGTTGCGTGTCATCGTATCCAGCTTTGATGAACGTTGGGATGCGGCATCCGAACGCGATATTTTCAAACGCAAATACGCTCCGAACTTTCAAGATGCCTGGTTGCTTGAGCGGGCGTATTAAGGAAATAGACAGTGAAAATTATAAAATATTTTGTGAACATATTGATTTTTATGTACGTTTGCACGCGATTTAGAGAAATTGGAGGGGGCGAGAAGTCCCCTCTTCTGTTATAGTATAAGTTATTATGATTGATAAGCAAAAGGTTGTACGGTTGGCAGAAGAAGGTATTGCTGTGACAACCCACTTTTTGACGGATGTGACGGTGACACCGGATAACGTAATCGTTGTGGAAATTGACAACGATCAAGCCGTAGGTATTGACGATTGTGCGGCATTGAGCCGGTTTATTGAATCCCGTTTGGATCGTGACGCGGAGGATTACGAGCTGGAAGTTGGTTCGGCAGGTGTAACATCTCCTTTCAAAGTGCTTCGCCAATATGTGAAGAATATAGGGAATGAGGTAGAGGTGTTGTTGAAGAAAGGCGTTAAACTGACGGGGATATTGAAGGCGGCAGATGAACAGGGCATCGTTCTTGCCGTTGAAAAGCAGGTGAAGCCCGAAGGTGCCAAGCGCAAGGAGATTGTACAGGAAGAGCATACCTATATATATGAGGAGATAAAATACACGAAATACTTAATAAGGTTCAAGTAAAAAAAGAAAAAAGATATGGCTAAGAAAGCAGAAACAATCAGTATGATTGATACCCTTGCCGATTTCAAGGAATTGAAGAATATTGATAAAGAGACGATGATAAACGTTTTGGAGGAGTCCTTCCGCAGCACGATAGCCAAAATGTTCGGTACGGATGAGAATTATGACGTGATTATTAATGCTGAGAAAGGGGACTTTGAGATTTGGCGGAACCGCACGGTGGTAGCCGATGATGAATTGGAAGACCCTAATCTGGAAATTAAGCTAACGGAAGCTCATGTGATTGACCCCGACAGCGTGGTGGGCGAAGAAGTGACCGATGAGGTGCATTTTAAAAATTTCGGACGCCGTGCTATTTTGAACTTGCGCCAGACATTGGCTTCCAAGATACTGGAACTGCAAAAGGACAGTCTGCTTGCCAAATACAAGGATAAGGTGGGCAACATTATTTCCGCTGATGTGTATCAGGTGTGGAAAAAAGAAATTCTGCTTTTGGACGATAACGAGAATGAACTGCTGCTTCCCAAGCAGGAACAGATACCCTCTGACTTTTACCGGAAAGGCGAAACGGTGCGTGCCGTCATAAAGAGTGTGGAAAATGTCAACAACAATGCGAAGATTATTCTTTCGCGTACTGACAAGTCCTTTCTGCAACGCCTGTTTGAATTGGAAGTGCCTGAAATCAACGACGGACTGATTACCATCAAAGCCATTGCCCGCGTACCGGGGGAAAGGGCGAAGATTGCGGTTGAATCGTATGACGACCGTATCGACCCTGTCGGTGCCTGCGTGGGTATGAAAGGCTCGCGTATTCACGGCATCGTGCGCGAATTGCGGAATGAGAATATAGACGTTATCAATTATACATCGAATATATCCCTGTTTATCCAGCGTGCGTTAAGTCCGGCGAAAATTTCTTCCATCAAGGTAAATGAAGAGGAAAAGCGGGCAGAAGTGTATTTGCGCCCCGATGAAGTTTCGCTTGCAATAGGGAAGGGCGGTTTGAACATTAAACTTGCCTGTATGCTGACCGAATACACGATTGACGTGTTCCGCGATATTGAAGGAGCCGATGAAGAAGACATATATCTGGATGAGTTTGAAGATGAAATCGACAACTGGGTGATTGAAGCGTTGAAGAATATCGGCTGTTATACGGCAAAGAGTGTGCTGGCAATGAGCAGGAGTGAGCTGATCGAGCGTTCCGATTTGGAAGAGCAGACGGTTGACGAGGTGCTGAGCGTTCTGAGTGCCGAATTTGCAGAGGAAGAAAAAGAATAAGTTTTACGACAAAGTTAGATATGCCTGTTAAGTTAAACCAAGTATTAAGGAAATTAAATGTAGGGCTCAGCACGGCTGCTGATTTTCTGCGCAAGAAAGGTCATGTGATTGTGGACAACCCCAATACAAGGCTTAGTGATGAACAATCGACTTTGCTCGTAAAAGAGTTTGGACACGGTATGACGGAAGCAGACTTTGGCGCATTTACAGCCAAGCCTCCCGTCAAGAAAGAAGTCACCCCGCCCCCCGCTCCGAAAGAGGAAAAGGCGGTAGAGGAGATAAAAATACCTGTCCCCAAACTTCAGTTCGTCCAAACAGGTTATATTGACTTGAACCATCCGAAGAAGCAGACGGAAGAACCGGCTCCTAAAAAAGAGCTTGTTCTCCCCAAAGAGCCGGCTCCCAAGAAAGAGCCGGCAGAAGAACAACCGAAGCCTGCCGTTCCGAAAGAAGAACCGAAAAAGGAAGAGCCGAAAGAACCCGTCAAGGAAGTTGTTGCCCCTCCTCCCGCACCTGTCAAGGAGTCTGCCAAAGAACCCGTTACAGTTAAAGAGGAGGCACCGAAAGAAGCCGCCCCCGAAAGTAAGCCGGCATCCGAACCGGTAAAAGCCGCCCCCGAAGAAGAAACTCCTTTCCGCCTGAACAGACCTAAGTTGGAATCCGGTATCAAGGTGACCGGCATGATAAACTTGGATGCTCTTAACCAATCCACCCGCCCGAAGAAAAAGACGAAAGACGAGAAGAAGAAAGAACGCGATGACAAATACAGAACAGGTCATTCTGCCAAACCGAACCCCGCCGCCCCTGCCACAGCAGGACAAGCCGCTACTGCGGGAACAGGACAAGGGGCAGCCAAGAAAAAGAGAAGGCGCATTAAGAAAGACCGCATTGATATTAATAATACGCCGGGCACCAATGCACGTCCCGTCGGTTCCGTACAATCGCGAAGCGATGCAAACAGATCCTCTTCACGCCTGAAAAGACCGCTGGTCAAAAAGGAGGTAAGCGAAGAAGATGTACAAAAACAGGTAAAGGAAACCTTAGCCCGTCTGACCAACAAAGGCAACAAGAGCAAAGGTTCCAAATACCGCCGTGACAAGCGCGATGCCGCCGTACAGCGCGAACACAGGCTGCACGAACAGGAAGAACGCGAAAGCAGGATATTGAAGATTACCGAATTTGTGACAGCCAACGACTTGGCAAATATGATGGATTTACCCGTTACACAGATTATCGGTACTTGTATGAATATCGGCATGATGGTTTCCATCAACCAGCGGCTGGATGCAGAAACGATTAATATTGTGGCAGATGAGTTCGGCTTCAAGACGGAGTATGTAAGTGCTGAAGTGGCGGAAGCCATCAATTCCGATGATGAATACGACAACGAAGAAGACCGCGTAACCCGTCCGCCGATTGTAACGGTTATGGGACACGTTGACCACGGTAAAACGTCTCTGCTTGACAACATCCGCAAAGCCAACGTGATAGCCGGTGAAGCCGGCGGCATCACACAGCATATCGGTGCCTACAACGTGACATTGCCCAACGGACGCCATATCACCTTCCTTGATACGCCGGGACATGAAGCCTTTACAGCCATGCGTGCTCGCGGTGCGAAGGTGACCGACATTGCCATCATCATCGTTGCCGCAGACGACAGCGTGATGCCGCAGACGGTGGAAGCCATCAACCACGCCTCAGCCGCCGGTGTCCCCATCGTTTTTGCCATCAATAAGATAGACAAGCCCGGAGCCAATCCTGAGAAGATAAAGGAAGAGCTTGCCAACATGAACTACCTTTTGGAAGAATGGGGCGGCAAGTATCAGAGCCACGACATATCTGCCAAGAAAGGTGTCGGCATAGACGAACTCTTGGAAAAGGTATTGCTCGAAGCCGACCTTTTGGACTTGAAAGCCAACCCGACCAAACGTGCCGTCGGCTCTATCATCGAATCCGCTTTGGACAAGGGGCGCGGCTATGTATCCACCGTATTGGTGGAAAACGGCACACTGAAAGCCGGCGACATCGTATTAGCCGGTACGCAGTACGGTCGCATCAAAGCCATGTTCAACGAGCGCAACCAGCGCGTGGAACGGGCTGCTCCGTCGGAACCCGTACTGATTCTCGGCTTGAACGGTGCACCGCAAGCCGGTGACACCTTCAACGTCCTCGAAACGGAACAGGAAGCCCGCGAAATAGCCACCCGTCGCGAACAGTTACAGCGTGAATTGGGTCTCCGCACACAGCGTATGCTTACGCTTGACGACATCGGTCGCCGCATTGCCGTCGGCAACTTTCAAGAGCTGAACGTCATCGTCAAGGGTGACGTGGACGGCTCCGTAGAAGCCCTGTCTGACTCGCTGATACGTCTTTCCACAGAGGAAATACAAGTCAATGTCATCCATAAAGCTGTAGGTCAGATTTCCGAATCGGATGTAGCTTTGGCTGCTTCGTCCAATGCCATCATCATCGGCTTCCAAGTGCGCCCGTCGCAATCGGCACGCCGGAATGCAGAGAAGGAAGGGGTGGAAATCCGCCTTTACTCCATCATATACAGTGCCATTGATGAAGTACGTGCCGCTATGGAAGGTATGCTCTCTCCCGAAATCAGGGAAGAGATTACAGCCAACGTGGAAGTGCAGCAGGTATTCAAAATCACCAAAGTGGGAACTATTGCCGGCTGTATAGTGAAGGAAGGCAAGATCAAACGCACCAACAAGATACGCCTGATACGCGACGGTATTGTCATCCACTCCGGTCTCTTGGAATCCCTCAAACGTTTCAAAGATGATGCAAAGGAAGTCGTATCCGGTCAGGATTGCGGTCTGAACATCCAAAACTTCAACGACATCATGATAGGCGACATCATAGAGGCATACGAAGAGACGGAAATCAAGAAAACGTTATAAGAAAACCCCTAACAGGGTTTGAAACCCTGTTAGGGGTAGGCAGAAGTCCCGAAGGGACGGGATATTTCAGCCCCACATGCAGCGTAGCAAATGTGGGGTTTGAGAAATGATACATTAACATAGTTCTGAAAGAACGACATAACAACAGGCAACGCCAGCAATGCAACAACATAATTATTCTATGTATTGTCTTTTATCCCCCCCACATTCCGCTACGCTGCATGTGGGGCTGAAATATCCTGTCCCTTCGGGACTTGCATAACATCAGATACTAATAAAAATAACAGACAAACAGATGAACTGGTTGGACATCGCATTGATATGTCTGGCGGGGATGGGATTGGTAAAAGGGCTGTTCGACGGGCTTATCAGGCAAGTGGTTTCGTTGATAGCCTTGGCGGCGGGGATATTCTTCTGCGGAAGGGTAGCGGTTGAAGTGAAGAGCTGGCTGGCAGGTCTGGACTGGTTTCCTGCTGAGGCTGTTACGGTTGCAAGCTATGCCGCCGGTTTCCTGCTGATTGCCGGTGTGTTGATATTGGCGGGAGCGATTGTGCATAAGATAGTCGGGGCGACACCGCTCGGCATGGTTAATCATCTTTTCGGAGGTGTGTTCGGCATTCTTGTCACAGTGCTTTTTGTCAGTCTTGCCCTTAATCTGTTGGAGACGGTTGATAAAGGGTCGGCTATCATTCCGGTGCAGGCGAAGCTGGATTCACGCTATTATTACCCCGTGAAAGAGGTTGTTGCTACTGTTTTCCCGCAAAATATGTTTGCCAAGTAAACAACAGGCTTTATGCAAGACACGAACGAGATAATAAATGAAGTAACAAGCGGCGACTACAAATACGGCTTCGTTACCGATATAGAAACAGATGCCATCCGGCGGGGACTTGACGAGCAGACTGTCCGCACGATCTCCGCCAAGAAAAACGAACCGGCATGGCTGCTGGACTTCCGCCTAAGTGCTTTCCGCCATTGGCAGACCATGCAGATGCCTGTGTGGGCGCACCTGACTATCCCCGACATCAACTATCAGGACATTATCTATTACGCTGCCCCCCGAAAGCAGGACAATCTCCAAACGAAGGGAGAGATAGACCCTGAATTGCTGAAGACCTTCGACAAGCTGGGCATCCCCCTGCATGAACGGGCGCAACTGTCCGGCATGGCAGTAGATGCTGTGATGGACAGCGTTTCTGTGAAGACCACTTTCAAGGAAACACTGGCTGAGAAAGGCATCATCTTCTGCTCGTTCAGCGAAGCCGTGCAGAACTACCCTGACTTGGTGAAGCAATACATGGGCAGCGTGGTCGGCAGTCGCGACAACTTCTTCGCCGCCCTCAATTCGGCAGTCTTCTCCGACGGCTCTTTTGTCTATATTCCCAAAGGCGTGCGCTGTCCGATGGAACTGAGCACCTACTTCCGCATCAACGCCAAAGGAACGGGGCAGTTTGAGCGGACGCTCATCATTGCCGACGACGAATCCTACGTCAGCTACTTGGAAGGATGTACTGCCCCGATGCGCGACGAAAACCAGCTTCACGCCGCCATCGTAGAGATTATCGCTTTGGAACATGCGGAAGTAAAATACTCCACCGTCCAAAACTGGTATCCGGGCGACAAGAACGGCAAAGGCGGTATCTACAACTTCGTTACCAAACGCGGCATCTGTCAGGGCGAAGGCAGCAAAATATCATGGACACAGGTGGAAACAGGCTCCGCCATTACATGGAAATACCCCAGCTGCATCCTCGCCGGTGACAACTCCACAGGCGAATTCTATTCCGTTGCCGTCACCAACAACTGTCAGCAGGCGGACACGGGCACAAAAATGATCCATCTCGGGCGGAACACCCACAGCACCATCGTCTCCAAAGGCATCTCCGCCGGACGCAGCCAGAACAGTTATCGCGGCTTGGTGAAAGTAGTCCCTCGCGCCGTCGGCGCACGCAACCACAGCCAGTGCGACAGCCTCCTGCTCAGCCCCTCCTGCGGTGCCCACACTTTCCCCTACGCCGACATCCAAAACGAAACCGCCGTTGTCGAACACGAAGCCACCACCAGCAAGATCAGCGAGGAACAGCTTTTCTACTGCCAGCAGCGTGGCATCTCCGCCGAAGAAGCAGTCGGTCTCATCGTCAACGGCTACGCCCGCGAAGTGATGAACAAGCTCCCCATGGAGTTCGCCGTAGAGGCGCAGAAGCTGCTGGCTGTTTCGCTCGAAGGAGGGGTAGGATAAACTGCAAATTCCGAAGAGACACCGGCATACAACGCACTGCCTTTTACCTGTTTTTTCATTCTTTAGAGACGAAGCCTTGATCCTCACTGACGAAGCCTTATTCCTCATTGACGAGGCGTCATTCCTTATTGACGAAGTCTTATTCCTCATTGACGAAGCCGTATTCCTCTTTGATGCAGTCTAAACCCTCTTGTTTGTGACCTTTCTCCTTGCCTGCAAACGCTGTTTTTGCTTGCATTGCACTTATTCCTCTTTGACGGGGCATTATTCCTCACTGACGAAGCCTTTCGTCTCATTGACGAAGCTCTTCGTCTCACTGACGAAGCCTTATTCCTCTTAAAGTATGCCCTTCGTTACAAAAGTTGATACATCTGTTAGCGAACCTTGATACTGCGTCAAAGAAACCGATAGAGCTGCCGCTATGTCTCAACATCTCGTGTCTCTTCCTGACAGTAAAATAAAAAAACACCGACACGCAGGCAAAGAGCACACGGAGTATATTGAAAAAGTCATACATTTGGCATCCCTAAAATAATATTTCAGTGAAGTATAGACGCTTTCGCATACTTGCATTCCTCACGCTCCTGCCGGTTGCGGCGGCACACGCTCAGGAGGGTAAGACTTGGTCTTTGCAATACAGCGGAAGTCCTTTTATTGCACCGATATTGACAAGCAACCCTTCGGGCATACATACCGGCACCCACAGTTCGGCATTCGCTTATACGGGAGAGTATTATCTTTCGGAGAAATGGCATTTGCAGGGCGGCTACTTTCGGACGGACATCAGCTACGGCAATGCGGAGCGTACAATGGAGGGATGGCAGTCGGGGGTCAAAAGGTATTTCCTTGATCCTCACTTCGTCTTTCAGCCGTATGTGTCGGGGGCAGTTCAGTTGAATTGGAGCAGGCATACGGAGAATATATACCTTCCGATGCATCAGGGGACGATAAACCCGAGGCTTTCCCTTGTGCCGGGAATAGGGGCAGAGTTTTACATGTTCTCGTCCGTAGCCTTTATGATTGAATACGATTTCAATATGGGACTTCATTCGAGCACGGCACTGGACGTGCAGCGGGCGGACAGAATAGCGGATAAGGGAATGTTCCACCATCTGCAACTGGGCGTTAAGGTGGCGTTCCCCTTGCGGTTTACGGAAGAAGACGGGCAGATGGTCAGAGGATTTCTCTCGGCTGTGTGGAGTGCCATGTGGGATGCCATATTGCACAATGATTGAAACAAATGAATATCACCCATTGATTATACACCATGTTAGATATTAAAAACATTCATGCCTCCATCAATGGCAAGAAGATACTGAAAGGCATCAACCTGTCGATAAAGGCAGGCGAGGTACACGCCATTATGGGACCGAACGGTTCGGGGAAGAGTACACTGAGCAGCATACTGGTGGGTAATCCCGCCTTTGAGGTGACCGAGGGCGAGATTTATTTTAATGGTAAAGACCTTTTGCAGCTTTCGCCCGAAGAGCGGAGTTGCGAGGGTCTCTTTCTCTGTTTCCAGTATCCGGTAGAGATTCCCGGTGTCAGCATGGTCAATTTTATGCGTGCTGCCGTAAACGGGCATCGCAAGTACAGGGGACTTGAGCCGCTATCGGCTTCCGACTTTCTGAAGCTGATGCGGGAGAAGCGTGCCATTGTCGAACTGGACAACAAGCTGGCAAGCCGCAGCGTGAACGAAGGCTTTTCCGGCGGGGAGAAGAAGCGTAACGAGATATTCCAAATGGCTATGCTTGAACCCAAGCTCGCCATATTGGACGAGATGGACAGCGGCTTGGACATTGACGCTCTCCGCATCGTAGCCAATGGCGTGAACCAACTGCGCACGCCGGAGAATGCGGCTATCGTCATTACGCACTATCAGCGTCTGCTTGATTACATTAAGCCCGATATTGTGCATGTACTCAGCAAAGGGCGCATTGTGCGGAGCGGGGGGGCGGAGCTTGCACTCGAACTGGAGGAGAAGGGGTATGACTGGATTAAAGATTAAGAGGTATTTCACCACGGAGGCACGGAGAACACGAAAATCCCTCTCCCTCCGTGTTCTCTGTGTCTCCGTGGTGAAAAAACAAGATTAAATAATATGACCTCCGAACAACAATATATTGACTTGTTTACACGGCATGAAGAAACGGTCTGCCGCCATGCAAGCCCCGTAATGAACGCCCTGCGGGCGAATGCCTTGTCATGCTTCAAGCAGTCGGGCTTCCCTATTGCAGGCAGTGAGGACTATACACATACGGACGTGGGACAGGCTTTTGCCCCTGACTGCGGGGTAAATATCAACCGCCTTGCCTTTGCCGTCAATCCTTACGATGTGTTCCGCTGTGATGTGCCCAATCTGAGTACGGCACTTTATTTTATGGTGAATGATGCTTTCTATGATAAGGAGTTGCCGAAGGTTGCTTTCCCACAGGGTGTTTACGTTGGCGGGTTGAAGAACTTCACACTGCTGTATCCTGAGATTGCCGCGCGTTACTACGGCAAAGCGGCAAATGCAGGCACGGACGGCATCATTGCCCTTAATACGATGCTGGTGCAGGACGGCTTTGTTGTCTATGTGCCGAAAGGCATTGCGGTGGAGCGTCCTATCCAACTGATTAATATTGCCCGCAGCAATACAGCCCTGCTTGCCAACCGCCGTATGCTTGTCATCTTGGAAGAACATGCTTCGGCGAAACTGCTTGTGTGCGACCACAGTACGGACGATGTCCGCTTCCTCGCTACGCAGGTGGCAGAGATATTTTCCGCAGAGGGTGCCGCCTTTGATTACTATGATTTGGAGGAGAGCAGTGAATCAACTGCCCGCTTCTCTTCCGTCCATGTGAAGCAGGCGGCAGCGTCCAATGTGCTGGTGAACGGGATTACATTGCACAACGGGCTGTCGCGCAACAATTATTATATTGAACTGGAAGGGGAACATGCCGAGGCGACACTATGTGCCATGTCCGTACTTGACAAGAGGCAGCAGGCGGATACGTACAGCCGTATTATCCATGCCGCACCGCATTGCACGAGCAATGAACTAGTGAAGAATGTGGTGAATGAACAGGCTTCGGCAATTTTCAGCGGTCGTGTCCGGGTGGAAAAAGACGCTCAAAAGACACAAGCCTCCCAGACTAATCGCAACCTTTGCCTGACCCGCGAAGCCCGTGTGTACGGCAAGCCGCAACTGGAAATCTATGCCGATGATGTGAAATGCTCGCACGGCATGAGTACAGGGCAGTTGGACGAACAGGCACTTTTTTATATGCAGAGTCGCTGCATTTCCAAAGAGGATGCCCGCATGATGTTAAGCGTGGCTTTCACCGCCGATGTGGTGGAGCATATCCGGCTGGATATACTCAAAGACCGATTGCATACGCTGGTGGAAAAACGGTTTCGCGGCGAGCTTGCCAAATGCTCCGGTTGTAAGCTGACACATGGATAATTAACAGTTTGACAGGCAACATACATAAAACAAGATAGATATGAAGATTTTAGTATTAAACTGCGGCAGCTCATCTGTAAAGTATAAGCTGTATGACATGGACAAGCAGGAAGTGCTTGCGCAAGGCGGCGTGGAGAAAGTAGGTTTGGAAGGCTCTTTCCTGAAGTTTACCTTACCCAATGGGGAAAAGAAAATTCTGGAGAAAGACCTGCTGGAACATACCGCCGCCATTGAGTTTATCCTTAGTGTGCTTTCCGGTAGCGAATACGGCTGTATCCGGTCGTACAAGGAGATTGACGCTGTAGGGCACAGGGTGGTGCACGGCGCGGAAAAGTTCAGCAGCAGTGTGGAAATCACACCGGAAGTCATCGGCAAGCTGGTCGAATGTATTGATTTGGCTCCCCTGCACAATCCGCCGAACTTGAAAGGCATCGAAGCAATGAGCAAGCTCATACCGGGCATCCGTCAGGTCGCCGTTTTTGATACGGCTTTCCACCAGACAATGCCTGATTATGCGTACATGTACGGCTTGCCTTATTCCTGTTACGAGAAATACGGCATCCGCCGCTACGGCTTTCACGGAACAAGCCATCGCTATGTGTCCAAACGGGCTTGCGAAATAACAGGTGTCCCGTATGAAAAGCAACGGATTATCACTGCCCATATCGGAAACGGAGGTTCTGTCACTGCCATTCAGAATGGAAAAAGCGTTGACACCTCCATGGGACTGACTCCGGTGGAAGGCCTGCTGATGGGAACACGTTGCGGCGACGTTGACGCCGGTGCTCTCAGCTTCTTGATAAACAAGGAAGGTTTGGACTATAAGGCATTATCTGACTTGATAAACAAGCAAAGCGGTTTGCTGGGCATCTCTGGCGTTTCCTCCGACATGCGCGACCTTGAAGCCGCCATGAACGCCGGTAACCAGCGTGCGATACTTGCCTTTGACGTTTACAACTACCGCATCAAAAAATACGTCGGTGCTTACGCTGCCGTCATGGGCGGTTGCGACATACTCGTCTTTACCGGTGGAGTAGGTGAGAATCAATGGACTACCCGCCGCAGAGTATGCGAAAACATGGAATACATGGGCTTAAAGCTGGATGTGGAAAAGAACAGTGGCTTGCGCGGTGAAGAAGCGGTTATAAGCACCCCCGACAGCCGTGTAACCGTCATGGTAGTCCCTACTGATGAGGAACTTA
Organism: Bacteroidales bacterium Barb4; assembly: GCA_001657575.1. Lineage (GTDB taxonomy): Bacteria > Bacteroidota > Bacteroidia > Bacteroidales > Tannerellaceae > Barb7. Next base: position 7,562 of record LBCX01000009.1, on the reverse strand, counting down.
CCATAGCATCGGACACGCTGGAAATCCTGTCGTAAGCTCTTTGCCCGATTGCGGTTTCAAAAAAACAGGAAAAAGATTTGCACATTCAAAAGGACTGCCTATATTTGCAACCGCAATCACAAAAGGCCGCGTAGCTCAACTGAATAGAGTAGCTGACTACGGATCAGCCGGTTACAGGTTTGAATCCTGTCGCGGTCACACTAAAAGAAGAAGAACGGTAACTGAATATCCATCAGTTACCGTTCTTCATTTTTGGGGCTTACACCAACATAAAAGCCTTCGTTTGGAGGCTTTCATTTATCATCGTAATGACTTGCAGCAACAAATATATGTTATACAACACTATTACGCCGTTGGCTGTTCCCGCAACAATATCTACTTTTCGCCCTCATTAAAAAAAATAGTATTGTCAAACTCATAATTCTTGATAACATGAAGGTATATCAGACAAATGACATTAAGAACATCGCCATCTTGGGGAGTTCGGGTTCCGGGAAAACCACCCTCGCAGAAGCTGTGCTTTTCGAGGGTGGTGTTATAAAACGACGCGGGAGTGTGGATGCAGGAAATACGGTGTCCGACTATTTTCCGGTGGAAAAGGAGTACGGCTATTCGGTGTTTTCCACCCTTTTCAGTTTGGAGTGGAAGGATTCGAAGCTGAACTTCATTGATTGCCCGGGGTCGGACGACTTTGTAGGCGGGGCTGTGTCCGCCCTGAATGTGACCGACAGTGCGCTGATGCTTCTGAATGCCCAGTACGGCGTGGAAGTGGGCACTATCAACCAGTTCCGCTATACGGAGCAACTCCAGAAGCCGGTTATCTTCCTTGTCAATCACTTGGATAACGACAAGGCGGATTATGAAGGCACGCTTGCCCAGCTGCGGGAACGTTGGGGCAGCAAGGTAGTAGCCGTTCAATACCCCACCAACGCAGGAGCTTCGTTTGATGCCATCATTGACGTACTGAAAATGAAGATGTACCGATGGAAAAAGCAGGGAGATGCCGCCCCCGAAGTGCTGGATATTCCGGCAGAAGAAGCCGAAAAGGCTGCCGAATGGCAGAAAGCCCTCGTGGAAGCCGCCGCCGAGCATGACGATGCCCTGATGGAGAAATTCTTTGAAGAAGGGACACTGAGCGAGGAAGACCTGCGTGCCGGCATTAAGGCAGGCTTGGTGAGTCGCGGCATGTTCCCCGTTTTCTGCATCTCTTCCAAACATAACATGTGCGTACACCGCATTATGAACTTCCTCAGTCTGGTTGCCCCTTCTCCCGCCGAAATGAAGCCGGTGGCAACGACAAGCGGACAGGAAATCAAGACCGATGCTGCTGCACCCGTCAGCCTGTTCTTCTTCAAGACTACCATCGAATCCCACATCGGGCAGGTGTCTTATTTCAAGGTCATGTCAGGGAAAGTAAAGGAAGGCGACGACTTGGTAAATGCCGACCGAGGCTCTAAGGAACGCATCGCCCAGCTGTTTGTCGTAGCCGGACAGAACCGTGCGGCTGTGCCCGAAATGGCAGCCGGCGATATAGGTGCTACCGTCAAACTGAAAGAAGTGCGTCGCGGCAACACTCTGAATGGGAAAGGCATCGACTATCAGTTTGACTTCATTAAATATCCCGACCCCAAATACCGTCGTGCCGTGAAGCCGGCTAACGAAGCCGACGCCGAAAAGATGATGGAAATCATCCTGCGCATGCACGAAGAAGACCCTACATGGATTATTGAACAATCCAAGGAACTGAAACAAACCATCCTCTCCGGACAGGGCGAGTTCCACCTCCGCACCCTCAAATGGCGCATCGAAAACAACGACAAGATTGCCATCGAATACTTTGAGCCGAAGATACCCTACCGCGAAACCATCACCAAGATAGCCCGTGCCGACTACCGCCACAAGAAACAGTCCGGCGGCGCAGGGCAGTTCGGCGAAGTCCATTTAATCGTTGAGCCTTACACCGAAGGGATGCCTGCCCCGGACGTATTCCGTTTCGGTGGTCAGGAGTATAAGATGAGCGTGCGCGATACGCAGGTGATCGACTTGGACTGGGGCGGAAAGCTCGTATTCCTGAACTGTATCGTGGGCGGCTCTATCGACACCCGCTTCCTGCCCGCCATATTAAAAGGTATCATGGCGCGTATGGAACAGGGGCCTCTTACCGGCTCGTATGCCCGCGACGTCCGCATCAGCGTGTACGACGGGAAGATGCACCCGGTGGACAGCAACGAAATATCCTTCATGCTTGCCGGTCGCAATGCTTTCAGCACCGCTTTCAAGAATGCAGGCCCCAAGATTCTCGAACCCGTGTATGACGTGGAAGTCTCCGTGCCGGGCGATTATCTGGGCGATGTGATGAGTGATATGCAGGGACGCCGCGCCGTCATCATGGGCATGAACAGTGAAAACGGCTTTGAAAAGCTCCTTGCCAAAGTGCCGCTGAAAGAAATGGCAAGCTATTCCATCTCCCTGAGTTCCATTACCGGCGGGCGGGCGTCGTTCACGATGAAGTTTGCCGCCTACGAACTTGTCCCCGCCGACATACAGGACAAGCTGCTGAAAGAATACGAAACATCACACGCCGACGAGGCATAAGTGGCAATACCCAAAACAAAAACCGTCTATCTCTGCTCCAACTGCGGTGCGGATTCCCCCAAATGGGTCGGGAAATGTCCCGCTTGCGGTGAATGGAACACGTATGTGGAGGAGAGGCTCGCCAAAGAACCGGCAAAGCACGTTATACAGGGCTTTGCCGGCGGCGGGAAGGCACACCCCGTACTGCTTCGAGACATTACTTCGGAAGAGGAATCGCGCATTGACCTGCACGACGCGGAGCTGAACCGCGTGCTCGGCGGCGGGCTCGTCAAAGGTTCGCTTGTCCTCATCGGCGGGGAGCCGGGCATCGGCAAATCTACTTTGGTGCTGCAAACCATTCTGGGACTGAAAAACCTGAAAACCCTGTATGTCTCCGGCGAAGAAAGCGGGCGGCAGTTGAAACTCCGTGCCGAACGCTTGGCGCACGAGGACACGGATTGCTTCATCCTCTGCGAAACCCTTTTGGAACAAATCTTTGTACATGCGCAGCACGTGCAGCCCGATTTAATCATCATCGACTCCATTCAAACCATCTATTCGGAGGCGGTAGAATCCTCTCCCGGTAGCGTGTCGCAGGTGCGCGAGTGCAGTGCCGCCATTCTGAAATATGCCAAGGAGAGCGGCGTGCCCGTCCTGCTGATTGGTCATATAAATAAGGAAGGGAGCATTGCAGGCCCGAAAGTGCTGGAGCATATCGTGGATACCGTCCTGCAATTCGAGGGCGATCGCCATTACATGTACCGCATCCTGCGCAGCATCAAAAACCGCTTCGGAAGTACGGCAGAGCTGGGCATCTACGAAATGCGGCAGGACGGCTTGCGCGAGGTGAGCAATCCATCGGAACTCCTTTTGACGCAGAATCACGAGGGGCTGAGCGGCGTAGCCGTAGCCGCCGCCATGGAAGGCATCCGCCCGTTCCTGATTGAGACGCAGGCATTGACAGGCTCGGCGGTGTACGGCACTCCCCAACGCAGTGCCACGGGCTTCGACCTCCGGCGGATGAACATGCTGCTGGCAGTGTTGGAAAAGCGAGCCGGCTTCAAACTTGCCCAAAAAGACGTTTTCCTGAACATAGCGGGGGGGCTGAAAGTGAACGACCCCGCCATTGACTTGGCAGTTATCAGTGCCGTCCTTTCGTCTAATCTGGATATTGGCATCGGGCAGGGAACCTGTCTGGCGGGAGAAGTCGGGCTGTCCGGCGAAATCCGTCCGGTCAACCGTATCGAACAGCGCATTCTGGAAGCAGAGAAGCTGGGCTTTTCGCACATCCTTATCCCCTGCAACAACCTGAAAGGGTTTGACACGGCTAAATGCACCATCCATATCCTGCAAGTAAAGAAGGTGGAAGAAGCCTTCCGACATTTATTCGGGTGAGACATCTTCTGCCCTTTGGCCGGAAAATCCGGAACAAATCAAACACAGTCCCGGTGTACAGCGGGGAAAAAACGACCGGCTGGATGCCCGCAGGATTGCTGCCTGCGGCTTCCGTTTTCAAGACAAAGCCCGTTTGTGCAGTCTGCCGCAGGAGAACATTACAAGTTTGCAACAGCCGACAGGCGAACGTGACATGTATGCGGCAGACAAAAGCAAGTATCAGGGACAGCCCGGCTTTAAGGACTTCGACAAACGCAGCGCATGTATGCGGCAGACAAAAGCAAGTATCAGGGACAGCTCACTGATCAGGAACGTTTCATGCACAAAAAGGATTACAGGCAGAAAAGCGGCCGTTTGAAAAACTGATAAAGGGTTTGGAGAAGAGTGTTTCTCAAGCGGAGGAAGAGATCAAAAATCTGACGGAGAGCAATGAAACCCTGTACGAACAGCATAAGCGTCTTTGTACGCCGGAAGGCACCGGCGATAAAACGGCTGTAAAAATGATTGTTGTGACAAGGGGCTTTACGGATGCGCGCAAGTTCTGCTGCCATGCCGGAGCGGCACCTTTCTCTCGTTCTTTCAGAACTCCATTGGCGGCGTTGTTCCATAACCCCACATTCCGCTACGCTCCATGTGGGGCTGAAATCTTTTGTCCCTTCGGGACATTCTGCAAGCCGTAATCTCCAGTTCTTATATCGAACTATGCTGGCAGTATTGCCGGTTAGATCTTCTATAGTTATACTATGCCCTTGAAGGTATGAAAATAATAGATAATCATTCCTTTACAACAAATTTCGCAACATGCCTCCCCTTTCCGCCCGTTGCATCCAGTATATAGATGCCTGCGGGCAAAGCTGCAGAATGTTCGGTATTGTTTGCTTTGAATTGCAGTATCTGCCGCCCGTCAATCGTATGAACCGAGATGTCGGAACCCTCCAGATTGACAAGATGCAATGTTCCCTTCGCATAATAAGCCTTTGCCTCACTGCCGGAAACCTTGCTGCTCCCCGTACTTCCCTTTGCAAAATAAGCCCTGTAAGCATTAAACACCTTCTCTGTCATCACAAAGTGGAATTTCTTATTGGCAGTAATTAAAGTTTTAAAGTTGTCCCCTGCCTTCCAGCCCGTGAAGACGTACCCCGAATCGGGGATTGCCTCCATCGCCACCAGTGTCCCGTAGCCATAATAGCCGCTACCGATCGCCTGCCCGCCTTCCGCCGCATCCACAAGGATAAAATCCCCGACGTTCATCGCAAACACTGCCGTCAGTGTCATGTTTCTTTTTACAATAAACATATAGGGATTAGCGGCAGAAAGGCTGTCGCCATTCTCATCCGTCCATTTCACAAAATAATAATTCGTATTCGGGGAAGCCTCAGCCTTCGCCTCTGTACCGTGCGTATAGACGCTGTCGCCCGATATGATTGTACCGTTCCTGGCAGACAATTTCACACGATAACTTATGGTAAAATGCGCCCGAATTGCCGTGTCGCTTTTCACAATAAATGTATAGGGATTATCGGCAGAAAGGCTGTCGCCCTTTGCATCCGTCCATTTCACAAAATAGTAACCCGTATTCGGGAAAGCCTCAACCTTCGCCTCTGCACCGTGCGTATAGGTGCTGTCGTCCGATGTGATAGTACCATTCTCGGCGAGCAAATCCACACGATAACTGTTTATGGCAAAATGCGCCTGAATGGTCACGTCCCCCGTCACATTAAATATATAGGGATTGGCGGCAGAAAGGCTGTTGCCATCCGCATCCGTCCATTCCACAAAATGATGACCGTCAACAGGATTAGCTATCAGCGTTACCTCCGTGTCATAGGCAATACTGTCATTTATATTTCTGCCGGTCACATACCCCATTGCCGAATCATTTGTCAGAGTGGTAACAAATGATTTGGCAATGGGGAAATTGGGGACAATGGAGAACCCCTGCCATTTAGCATTCGCTGCATTGCTTTCCCATCCGTACTTTTCTTCGGAGCCTTTCGGTATATGAACCTTGCAATACGTTGGTACATTTTGAAAAACACCGCTTCCAAGAGTACACACAGCCGGATCGTCCCATTTAAGATAAATGTCTTGCAAATTCAAACAACTTCTAAAAGCATGATCGTCAATGCCTGTTACACTGTTTGGAATGGTTATGGATGTTAAAGATGGGCACAAACCAAAAGCATACTTTCCAATACTTGTTACACTGTTCGGAATAGTTACGAATGTTAAAGATGCGCAATCTTCGAAAGCATTATCGTTAATACTTGTTACACCGTTCGGAATGGTTACGGATATTAAAGATGCGCACGAACCAAAAGTAAACTTTCCAATACTTGTTACACTGTTCGGAATGGTTACGGATGTTAAAGGTCTGCAATTGTAAAAAGCCCAATCTCCAATACTTGTTATGCTGTTCGGAATGGTTACAGATGCTAAAGATGTGCAATTGCCAAAAGCCCCTTCTCCAATACTTGTTACACTGTTTGGAATGGTTACGGACTTAATTCGTGGAATAGAATAAAAGGCATTGTCACCAATTTCTGTTACGGCAAATTTTTGCGTGCCGTATGTAATTTCTGCCTGAATTACAAGTGCGGAATCTCCTGAGTAAAACTGATTGTGATTCTTGGCTATGCCGGCAGTATTGCCGGTTAGATTTAAAGTATATATTATGCCATTGACTGTTACATCGACTGTTTCCGCCTCCATCGTTTGAAACACACAGGCAAGGCACAAGCCAGCCAATACAATTCTTCTTTTCATAAGCATATCTTTCCTTTTACCATAACAGTTAATAATAAGAAGGTATGAAAATAATAGATAATCATTCCCTTACAACAAATTTCGCAACATGCCTCCCCTTTCCGCCCGTTGCATTCAGCATATAGATGCCTGCGGGCAAAGCCGCAGGATGTTCAATATCGTTTGCCTTGAATTGCAGTATCTGCCGCCCGTCAATCGCATGAACCGAGATGTCGGCACCTTCCAAACCGACAAGATGTAATATTCCCTCCGCATAATAAACCCTTGCCTCTCCGCCGGAAACGACCTCGTTGCCGGTGTCTCCTTTATATCCCTTTTCAACTACCGCCGTCAGACTCGTTTTCCCCTTTACAGCAAACTTATACGGATTAGTCGTGGAAAGACAGTCGCCCGCCCCGTTTATCCACATCACAAAATAATAACCGCTGTCCGCCTCCACGCTTATTTCTGCCTCTGTATTATACACATATACGCTATCGCCCGACGTTATCCTGCCGTTTTTGGAAGCAAACAAACTCACCTGATAACTGTTTATGGCAAAATGCGCCTGAATGGTCGTGTCGCTTGTCACAATAAATGTATAGGGATTGGCGGCAGAAAGGCTGTCGCCCTTTGCGTCCGTCCATTTCACAAAATGGTAACCCGTATACGGGGAAGCCTCAGCCTTCGCCTCTGCTCCGTGCGTATAGATGCTGTCGCCTGACTTTATCGTACCGTTTTCAGCGGCGGACAAATCCACACGATAACTGTTTATGGCAAAATGCGCCTGAACAGCCGTGTCCCTCGTCACAATAAATGTATAGGGATTGGCGGCAGAAAGGCTGTCG
>LBCX01000371.1 GCA_001657575.1 Bacteroidales bacterium Barb4 | reverse complement strand
AATCCGGTATCCTTTCAGGATACTTAATCATTACAACTGTCTCCTATATCAAACCCACGTTAAACGAATCCCCATGAAAACAAATCTTAGCTCACAGATTACGCTCACCCGCATCCCGCAGCGTTACTATCATCCCGAGAATGCCTTTGAACATTCCGTATTGACCCGTTTGGAAAAGATACCGACCGAAATCTTCGAGTCTGTCGAGAAAGCCGCCCCCTACATCGCCCGGATAGTGGCAAAGGGCATGCGCGACAAACAGCGCGAAGGCAACGACTATGTGCTTGCCCTGCCCGGCGGGCGTTCCCCCGTTCCCGTCTATGCGGAGCTGGTGCGGATGCACAAAGAGGAAGACCTGAGTTTTCACAACGTGATTGTCTTTGTGGAATATGAGTTTTATCCCCTCACAATAGCGGAGTCCGGCAACCTCTCCCTTTTGAAAGCAGAGTTCCTGAACCATGTCAATATCAGTCCGGACAGCATCCACGCCCCCGACGGCTTCATGCCCAAAGAATCCCTTCTCAACTTCTGCCGCCAATACGAAGCGCAAATCAATGCCGCAGGCGGCATCGACTGCATACTGCTGGGCTTACGACAGGGCAGCAACGTCATGTTCAACGGTGCAGGCACACCCGTCAGCACCCGCACCCGCCTCGTACTTCTCGAAGGTGCCGCCCGCAAGGAAGCCGCCCGCACTTTCCCTTCATTGGACAGTGTCCCCGCCGGTGTCGTCACAATGGGCATATCCACCATGATGAACGCCAAAAAGGTCGTCCTCATGGCTTGGGGGGAAGACAAAGCCGACATCATCGCCAAGACGGTGGAGGACAAGGAATCCGATGCCGTCCCCTCCGGCTATCTCCAGCACCACCCCGATGCCAAAATAGTCATTGACCTCAACGCCGCCGCCAACCTCACGCGCATCAGCCACCCCTGGCTCGTCACAAACTGCGAATGGGACAACAAACTCATCCGCCGCGCCATCGTCCGCCTCTGCCAGTTAACCGGCAAGCCCATCCTCAAACTGACCAACAAGGACTACACCGAACACGGTCTCGGCGAACTCCTTGCCCTCTACGGCTCAGCCTACAACGTAAACATCAAAATATTCAACGACATACAGCACACCATCACCGGATGGCCCGGCGGCAAACCCGATGCCGACGACTCCAACCGTCCCGAACGCGCCCTGCCCTACCCCAAGAAAGTCCTCATATTCAGTCCACACCCCGATGACGATGTGATCTCTATGGGCGGCACTTTCCGCCGTCTCTGCGACCAGCATCACGATGTCTATGTAGCCTACGAAACCTCCGGCAACATTGCCGTCCTTGATGAAGAAGTCATCCGCTATTGCGAATACCTTCGCGACGTTTGCCAGGCCTACGCCCCGCACGACACAACCGTCAGCGACAAAGCCGCCGGCATCATCCGCTACCTCACCCGCGAAAAGATTGACGACGGTACTCCCGAACACCCTGACGTGCTCTTTATGAAAGGCACCATCCGCCGCGAAGAAGCCCGACACGGTGCCCGATGCGCCGGCATCGCCTCCGACGACCATATCATCTTCCTTGACCTCCCCTTCTACGAAACAGGTACCGTACAAAAGAAACCCCTCTCCGAAACCGATGTAGCCATCGTCCGCCGTCTCCTCGACCAAATCAAACCCCATCAAGTCTTCATCGCCGGCGACCTCGCCGACCCGCACGGCACACACAAAATCTGCATGGATGCCGTCCTTGCCGCCATCGACCTTGTCAAGGACGAAGCATGGGTCAAAGACTGCCGCTTCTGGATGTATCGCGGCGCATGGGCGGAATGGGAAATAGACCACATCGAAATGGCAGTGCCCATCAGCCCCGAAGAACTCCGCCTCAAACGCAACGCCATCCTCAAGCACCAGTCGCAAAACGAAAGTGCCCCCTATCTCGGCGACGATGAACGCCTCTTCTGGCAACGCGCCGAAGACCGCAACCGTGCCACCGCCGACCTCTACAACTCCCTCGGACTCGCCTCCTATGAAGCCATCGAAGCCTTCGTACAATACCATCCCCTCTAAACAATCAGGCATGGCGCCCTGCAAGGACGCCATTGTGTTGCCCTTTCAGGGCATTTGCGTAACATACCCCTAACAGGGTTTCAAACCCTGTTAGGGGTTCCTTGTGTCGCCCTTTCTGCAAACCCGACGTTTTACGTCGGGCTGAAATC
>LBCX01000370.1 GCA_001657575.1 Bacteroidales bacterium Barb4 | reverse complement strand
TGGTAATGCCAGAGAGTCTTATGGTAATGCCAGAAGCCTTTCTGGTAATGCCGGAAGGTCTTATAGTGAGACTCGAAACCCTGTTAGGGGTTCGTAAGGGGGTGTATCCCTTAATCCCACATTCCGCTCCGCTGCACGTGGGGCTGATAAATTACAAACTGATTTTTTATCACGTACTTAAAAGTAAATTGCAACAATATGAAGTCATTACTCTCCATCCTCCTTGCAGGATTGCTGGCGGTTTCCTGCGGGACGCCTGTCAAGAACAGCTCCGACAGTATCAAAGTCGGCGTGGAATCCGGTCCCGAATACGTGGTTGCACAAGCCGCCCAGAAGGTAGCCCGCGAACAGTTCGGTCTCGAAGTGGAACTCGTCCAGTTCAACGATTACATCATGCCCAACACCGCCCTTCACCAGAAGGATATTGACGTAAACGTTTACCAGACACGCCCCTTCCTCGAAGAACAGTCGCGGCAGCGCGGATACAAATTCGTAATCTTGGGAAACACCTTTGTCTATCCCATCGCCGCCTATTCAAGGAAGATAAAAACAGTGGAAGAGCTGAAAGACGGCAGTACCATTATTATTCCCAACGATATTACCAACGGCGGACGCTCGCTGCTGCTCCTGGCGAAAGCCGGACTGATTACGCTGCGGGAGGACGTGGGCTATTACCCCCGCATGACGGACGTTACGGGCAATCCCCACAACCTTAACATTCTGGAACTGGAAGCCCCGCAACTGCCCCGCGCCTTGGACGACAACAACGTGGACTTGGCAGTCATCAACAACAGCTTCGCCGTCAAGGCAGGTCTCTTCCTGACCGACGGCATCATCGTGGAAGACAAGGATTCCCCCTACGTCAATATCATTGTCGCCCGCGAAGACAACAGCAACGATGAAAGGGTGCGCAAATTCGTACAGGCTTACCAGTCGGAAGAGGTGCTCCGCACCGCCCGGCAGGAGTTTAAGGATGGAGCCATACAAGGATGGTAACTTCCCTCAAACAGCAAATCTCCCGCAAGGCGAAACAGGCGGGAGCCGGACTTGTAGGCTTTGCCTCCGTTGACCGGTGGGAAGAATACCGCGAAACGCAGGAAGCCTTTTTCCCGCACCGCATCTATCCGTTCGCCCGCACCGTCATTGTCCTTGCCGTCCCCATCATGATTCCGATGCTTGACACAACCCCTTCCATCGTCTATTCGGAATTGTACAACACCACCAACCGCCTGCTCGACGAGGCTGCCTACAAGCTGGCAGCCTTCATCAACGACAAGGGACATCGCGCCGCCTTCTTCCCGCGCGATGCCTACGGCGACATCTCCATACTGATAAGGCAGCCCGAAGCCGCCTTCTCCCACGTCCTTGCCGCCAAGTACGCCGGTCTCGGTACGCTCGGCTACAACCATACGCTGCTGACCAAAGAGTTCGGCCCGCGCGTCCGCCTTGTTTCCGTGTTCACCGATGCGGAACTGCCCCCCGATGCCATGCAGGAAAAAGAACTCTGCCAGAAGTGCGAACTCTGCCGCAAATGCTGTCCCACCTCCGCTTTCACCTCCACCGAACATCTGATAGCCGACATGGACAAGCACCGCTGCGCCTCCTACCACAAACTCCTCAAAGAGCATTACCGCTATCCCTGCGGCGTATGTATCAAAGTATGCCCGGCAGGCAACGACCGCAAGCTCTACGGCATGGACACAAAGAAATACCTGCACGAAAGGGAAGCCCTGCAACAAAACCCCGAAGCGGCAGAATACGCCGACTGGACGCATCTGCGCAACTTCGGCGCGTTGCCGCTTAATGACAGTGGCAGTCTAAAAGATAGCCTTTCAACCTGAGACGGATTATGGATTAGTTGCTACATTTGCGACCCGTTTGTTGATAGTATTTATTATTGTAAGAAAACCTAAACCAAAATGGCAACTATAAAAAAGAAGGTGACTATATCCAACTTTACAGTTGAAAAAGTTATGCAGATGCCCCAAAGGGGCAAGAGATTTCAGCCCCACATGCAGCGCAGCGGAATGTGGGGTTAAGACAAATGTATATCAATAAAGTTCCGAAAGAACGATACAAATTATAAACGATGGTTTACAATGCTATATATATCCGGTCGTCCTTTCAGGACTTCCTTACCGGCATCACCATTAACCCCACATTCCGCTGCGCTGCATGTGGGGGCTGAAATCTTTTGCCCCTTCAGGGCAT